>JBAQER010000070.1:0-5032 GCA_049286845.1 Bradyrhizobium sp. | reverse complement strand
GCGCCAGCCTGCAGGCCCTGCTGGTCCGCGCCGGCCTGCCGCCATCGACATTCGCAGCGTTCCGGGTTGCGCTCGAGGTCTGCCAGGAAACCGGATTTGTCGATACCGTCGGCGGCGCTGCAAGACTGCGGCGGCGCATGGTCGAACGCGTGCTGACCCACTGCGAGACCGATCCATTGGCCGCCGAGCCGCTGTTGATCCTGCTGCGCCGCTTTGCGACCGAATCGGCGCGGGAAGAAGCCCGCCTGTTCTGCGACGAGCTGATAGCGGAAGAGGCCGTGGCGTCGATCCATCACGATCTGATCGCTGCGTAGAGCGCACTCTCTCGACATTCGATTTCAAGAGTTTTAGTTCGTCATTCCGGGGCGCGCGCCAGCGCGAACCTCAGATGTGCTATTGCACATCGGGGAATCTCGCTCCAATAACTTCGGGATTCCGGGTCCACGCCTGACGGCGTGTCCCGGAATGACGGTTTGTTCGCCTCACTCCGCCGGCGCAATGCTCGGGGCGAGGATGGCTTCGAGATGCTCGGGCCGGTCGCGATTGGCATCGGTGAGAAATACGTCCGCGATGCCGCGGAGTTGCTTGCTCAGCTCGCTCGCCATGGCGGCGGTGTCGAGCTTGGTGCGCTCGCGCACGATGGCCTGGATGGCGTTGATGTGATGCGCGATCAGGTTGGACGGCACATGGTCGAGATCGGGCGCGTGCTCGATGATCCGGCACAGGCTTTCGGCGGCGGCGCCGGCGGACGGGAATCCGAAGGTGGCGGCGTCGCCCTTGATGTCATGGGCGGCGCGAAACAGTTCGTCGCGCGTCTCGTTGGTAAAGCCGTTCCTCAAGATGACGGCGTGAGCGGCGGACAGCCGGTCGGCCTCGATCGCCATCCAGTTCTTGAATTCGCCGGACAGTCCGGCAAGGGCCCTTTCGGCGCGCGCTACGGGATCGTCGAGATCCTTTTCGGCGACGCGCCGCAACACCTTGCGCAAGGGGTTGGGCTGGGTGATGACGTGATGGTCGGCGAAGCTCGCGACCTGCACGTCGGATTTGCCTTTGGCCATGATGGTTTCCTTGGCGCGATGCGCTAAACGGTGGACCGGGCCTTGTCGAGCAGCGAGGGCTGCTGCATCACCTCGACCTCGCCGCCGATGCGGCGCTCGGGACCGATATAGGCGGTGTTGGTATTGCGGCGGCGGTCGGGGCCGAAATAGGTCTTGGTCTTGATGAACGGCCGCGGATTGGCGACGACGTTCAGGATGCGCTGATAAAGCCCCTTGGCCGAGATCGGCTTGGCGAGAAATTCGGTCACGCCGGCGTCGCGCGCCACGGTGACGCGCCGCTTCTCGGAATGCCCGGTCAGCATGATGATGGGGGCGTAAGGATTACCCTTCGATTCCGGCTGCCGGATCATCTGGGCGAGTTCGAGACCGTCGAAGATCGGCATCGACCAGTCGGTGATGACGATGTCGGGGACGTAGTGGCTGTACATCTCGAGCGCGGTGGCGCCGTCCTCGGACTCGTAGACCTCGCGCGCGCCGAACGAATGCAGCAGTGTCCGCAGGATGCGCCGCATATGCGGATTGTCGTCGCAAACGAGAAATCGCAGCTTGTTGAAATCGATGCGAAACATGGCGTGGCCCTGAGGAGATACCTGCCGGAAACGGTATATACCCGGCGTTAACCATATCGCGGGGCCGGTTAACGAATGGTTGCGATCCCGGCGAGGCGTCGGCCCGGGGCAGGGGGCTCAATAGTTGAACTGTTCGCTCAGAATGCGCTCTTCCAGGCTGTGGCCGGGGTCGAACAGCATCCGCATCGAGATGGTCTTGTCGGACCGCACCTCGACCCGGCGGACGTCGCGCGCTTCGTCATGGTCGGCCACCGCCGCCACCGGGCGCTTGTCGCCCTCGAGCACCTCGATGACGACATAGGCGGTGTTGGGCAGCAGCGCGCCGCGCCAGCGCCGCGGCCGGAACGGGCTGATCGGGGTCAGCGCCAAGAGCGGGGCGTTGATCGGCAGGATCGGCCCCTGTGCCGAGAGATTGTAGGCGGTGGATCCGGCCGGCGTCGCCACCATGACACCGTCGGCGATCAGCTCCGCCATGCGCTCGCGCTCGTCGATCAGGATTCGCAGGCGCGCCGCCTGATGGGTCTGGCGAAACAGCGAGACTTCGTTGATGGCGTGATGCAGATGCACCACCCCAAGCACGTCGGTGGCGCGCATCAACAGCGGATGAATCAGGTTCTCGCGTGCCGCGGCGAGACGCGCATGCAGGTCGTTGGTGCTGAACTCGTTCATCAGAAAACCGACGGTGCCGCGATGCATGCCGTAGATCGGCTTGCCCGAACGCATGTGCCGGTGCAGCGTCTGCAGCATCAATCCGTCGCCGCCGAGCGCCACCACGATGTCGGCCTCCTCAGGATCGTGATTGCCGTACAGCTCAACCAGCTGCGCCAGCGCCGCTTGCGCCTCCGCGCCAGCGCTCGCGACGAAGGCGATCCGGTCATATCGCTTGGGGCTGTTCATGGGATGGCTGGCTCATTTCGGCGCCGGTGGGAGCGGGGGGCGCAGGGTCGTCTATACGACCTTGGCCGGAATTGTCGAGACGACAAGGCCGCACTTTCAGGCACAAATTCATGATCCCCGCTTATTTTTCCTGCAGCGTTCGGATCGGGTCCCATTCGCCGGCGGGGGCTTGCTTCGCATAACTCCTCGCCCGCTCGAGAAATATCGAAGACGGCCGGTCAGCATCGGCCGCGCGCTCGAAACATTTCGCAGCAAGATCAAATTCGCCGGCGCGCCAGTGTGCGAGGCCCTGGGCGTAATCCGCCGCGACCGCGGCTTGCGCAGGCGTCAGCTCCGCCGCCTGCGCCAGCAATTCGTAGATCGTGAGCTGGTTGGTGCGGCCCTTGACGCGGATAGTGTCGAGTTCGCGCCAGGCAAATACACCGCCGGTCATCGCGACCGTGGTTTCAGAGGCGATCACGGTGGTGCCATAGAACTTGTTGGCGCCCTCCAGCCGCGAGGCGAGGTTCACGGCGTCGCTCATCACCGAATAATTGAAACGCCGCCGCGATCCGAAATTCCCGACCAGAGCGTCGCCGGTGTTGATTCCGATGCGCTGGACGATCTTGCGGCCCTGCAACGCCGTCGCGCTGCGATTGAGTTCTTCGAGACGCGCGCAGCAACCGAGCGCGGCGCGGGCGGCATTGCCGGCATGGTCGGGATCGTCGGCCGGGGCGCCGAACACCGCCACGACGGAATCGCCGATATACTTGTCGACATAGCCGCCATGGCTTTCGATGATGTCGGTCATTTCAGACAGATATTCGTTCATCAGCGCCATCAGGGCGTCAGGCGACATCCTTTCCGCGATCAGCGAGAAGCCCTCGAGGTCGGTAAAAAGCACCGTCACGTTGCGGGTTTCTCCGCCCAGCACCGGCAGCTTGTTCGATGCGAGCATCCGGTCGATCACGTCGGGGGCGAGGTACAGCGCGAAGCTTTTCTGCAGCAATCGGCGGTCTTTGTCGGCAATCACGAAGCGATAGCCGACCATCGCGGCCAGCGCGCCGACCCCCGCAATGAACGGCTCGCTGAGCGGCAGCACCAGCGCGTGGTTGAACGCCGCGGTGGCTCCGATCGCGTATACGGCGATGGCTCCGAGATACGCCAGAACGGCGCCGACCGGCTTGAGCATTCGCGCAATGACCGCCGCAAACGCCGCAGCGAAGGCCGCGATCAGCGCGATCGGCAGCCGGCCGAGTTCGACGGCAGCGTCTTTGGCGATCAGGTTGTTGACGGCGGTGGCATGAATATAGATGCCGGCGATCTCGCGGCGCTCGAAGCGTCCGCTGACCGGCTGCTCGGCAGCCGCGCAGCGCGGCGCCCGCGCGCCCTCGATCCCGGTGGTGAACCGCTTCGACGTCAGCCGGCGATCTTCCGCTTCCAGAACCGTGCCGACGATCACGACCTTGCCCTCGAACTGACGCCGAAAGAAATCCTTGTCGCTTTTCTTGGCGCAGGAACTCAGATCGGCGAACGAAAACGTCGGGATGCGATCCGCGCCGCCCTCGAAATTGAGCGTCATGGTATTGGGTACCGCGCCCGGAATCCGGTAGCCGGCCAGCGCGACCGCTCCGTCCGCCGTCAATTCCGGTTTGGCGCCGAGCGCGCGCGAGGCCAGTTCGAGCGCCATCGAGGGTACCGGTTTGCCGTCAACGGAAAATGTCAGCGGCACCCGGCGGACGACATCGTCGCTGTCGGTATAGACGTTGAGCGGGCGGATATTCTGCTGCTGGCGGACCGCGATGCGCTGTCCCGGCGACGGCCGGATCGGCTGGTCGCCGCGCAGCACTTCACCCAGCACCACCTTGCCGGCCGAGGATCCCGCCGCGAGCGCGCGCAGGAAATCGCGATCGAAACCGCGGACCTTTTCGCCGAACGCGCCTTCGCCGAACGGGATTTCCGACTGCTCGATCGACCTCTGAAACACCATGTCGAAGCCGACGACCCTGGCGCCGCCTTCCACCATTGCACTGAGCACGCGGCCGATCTCGCCGGTCCAGGTTAGGAGTGGCGAGCTATTGAACGGCGGGGTCTGGTAGGTTTCCTCGTCGATCGCCACCACGACCGTCGGCGAGGCGGCCGGCGCCTGCCGGCTGCCGAACATCTCCCAGCGCAGCGCCGTGAGAATGTCGATCGACAGGCCGTGGACCATGTTGAACGCGGGCGACACGGCAGCCCCGGCGCAAATCAATACGATGGCAGCGACTGCGATGCCGTCCCGCGTCGTGCGCCCGATATTCAAAGGCTGAGGCCCGACAAAGCCTATTCCATGCGCAGCAGGCGACCGACGATCGGCGTCGGGCCGGGCTTGGCCTGGGGATCGACCCGGAACACGATCCTGCGAGATGCGAAGGTCACCGCATAGGTCCCGCCGGGAGTGAGCGATTTGCTGGTGCCGGCAAGATCGTAGAACTTGCCCTTCAGCTGGTTTCCGGTGAGCTCGAACTGCAGGCGCTCACCCTTCTGGTC
>JBAQER010000069.1:0-23712 GCA_049286845.1 Bradyrhizobium sp. | reverse complement strand
CACTTATGGCAACGGAGCCAAACTTCCACTAATCTTACGCCGTCCCGGCCCGTCGCAATTCCAAAAATTTCATTGACGGATTTATCGATCGCTTTTGATCGTCATTTTGAATGGATGGATTTCCAGTGCGCTACCACGATCAATTCACGTCACAGGGCATGCGTTGCGTCCAACAGGTGTCGTTGCTCAAGCTCTGGGAACGGCTGCGCGGTTCTCGAGAGCTTCCTCAATTCAGTACGCTGGCGGCCGAAGACATTTCGCGATCGGTCGACAAGCTTTCAATTTGCGAGGTGGTCCACTCCGGTTCAGAGCCACGCTTTCGTATCATCAAGAGCGGCGCACAATTCGAACGCATGTACCCGGAAAGACGCGTCGGGCAGTTTCTCGACGAAACCCTGTCGCCGGCGATCAGGGATCAGGCGCTCGAACATTACAGACGGGTAGTGGCCAGTCTTCAGCCGTCCTTCAGCTTTACGGCGGTGCGCAAGAATGACGGCCCGATCATTAGATATGAGCGACTGTTGCTGCCCTTCGCCTGCGACGGCTCGGATGTCGAGCGAATCGTCGGCGTCATCACGCTGTTCAGCGAGGAAAACGGTTTCGACGCGAGCGACGTGACGAGCGGACAAGTCATCGAACTATAGCAGGCGACCGAATTGCCATGCCAGGAGGTGGCGATCGCACGGTCATGGAAAGCGGCATCGACGGCGAAGTTGCCGCCACCTGACGCCATCACCGCGCCGCGGCGATGTCCAAATCCGGATTGTCGAACACGACACGGTTCCGGCCGCCGTTCTTGGCAGCATAGAGCGCGCGGTCCGCAGCGACAATCACGTCCTGCGCCGAGTTGGTGGCGCCGCCTGAAATCGCCACGCCAAAGCTTGCCGTGATGGTCCTGGCTTCGCTGCCGAGGTCGACAGGTGAGACGGCAATGGTCTGGCGCAGGCGTTCGGCGGTCTTGCTGATGGTTTCAAACGTGGCGTCCACGATGATGATCAGAAACTCTTCGCCTCCGTACCGGCCGAGTTGATCACTTTGGCGAAGTGCTGCCGTGAGGCGACGCGTCACCTCCTTCAGGGCTTCATCGCCCGCTGCATGTCCCAAGGCATCGTTGATAAGCTTGAAATGATCGATATCGATCATGATCATTCCAACCGATTTATGCGTCCTGGCTGCGTCTGCAAAAGCCCGCTCCGCCAGTCGCATGATGGCGCCGCGGTTGAACACTCCCGTCAAGGCATCATGGCTTGCGGACTGTTCGAGCTTTCGCCCTTCCTCCACCAGTTGGCGGTTGTGCTCGATTATCTTCTCAAAGAGACGGCTCTTCTCGATGACCAGCGCAATCTGATTGGCGATCTGCCGGAAGACGGCCTGGTGCACGTCCCGATAGGTATTCTTTTCACGACTTGTGAAGAACAGGAATCCGATCGGCCGATGGCCGACGATAAGCGGACAGGTAAGACTGGAACGTCCCCCTTCCAGAACGATCCGCCGGGTCGAATCCGAATCGGGCTTGGCTTCCAGGTAGCCTTCCAGGTCATTGATAATGCGTGGCTCGCCCGTGAGCAGGATCTGCTCCAGGCTGCTACCGGCCAGGGGCCGGGAGTATCCCGCTGTGACCTGGGCCGGCCCAAGCTTCGAACGGGCCCAAAAAGCGGTCAGGCCGGCACCGTCATCCGACAGAAACGCGCAGCCGATGCGGTCGTACGGGATCAGCCCGGCGAAAGCGTCGAAGATGCGGTTCAGGACGTCTTCCAGCGAGATGCCCTGTTCCACGGTTTGCACCAGATCGACCAGCTGGAGAAGCTCCCGCTCCCGCCGAGCCAGCGTGTCCGCAAGGAGTTGCAGCTCCCGGGCGAGCCGGGCCAGCGGATCGGAATTGTCGGGACAGAGCTCGGGAACCGAGCTGCCGCTTCGCAGCTGCGTGACCCAGGCGGCGTACGCATCCACCCGTTCCCGAATCTGGTCGGTATCGGCAAGCTTGTCTGCCATCGCTGCCTGGTCCACTGGGATCAATGGGCAGGATTGAACTAAAGAGCTAACTTTCAGTGAATTGAGGCTCTAAAAATGGCTGGTTAGTCCCGTCGCGATCTGGACGTTCACCGACCATCAACAGCCGCGCGGTCGCGAAGACGTATCGTGTCAGCGAGATTCTCGTGTTCGGATTCCGCCGTTTGGCTTCATCCTACCTCAGCCCGATATCGCCGAGCCGCCCGGCCAGCCAGGTGGATTGGGCCTGGTCGACCACGCCACCGACATAGACGTCCGACGCTACACTCGTCTTTCCCAGCACGAGATAGAGCCCGATCCCGTAGGCGAACCACAAATGCGGATCGGTCAGCGCGCGGAGCTTGTGCTGGTCGTGATCCGGCGGCTGATGATTGGATGTCTTGCGTACTTCGATCGCGAGCAGATTGTTGGGAATCTCACGCTGGTGCACCACGATGTCGGGATAGACGGACTTTCCGAACTCGTCGTCGGTCGAGACGATCGTGCCATGCGGCATTCGCAGCCTGCGCTCGCCGAGCCGGTTGTAGTCACAGTCGACGTTCCATCCCGAAAACTGCTTTTCGAGATGCACCGCCAGCCGGTGCGTCAGCGTGCGCTCGCCGACGTCCTTCGCGAACAGAAAGGCCTCGTCCGCATAGAATGCCCGAAGCGCGGCTACAACCTTGTTCAAGTCGCCTTGCATGTGGCCTCCGACAGCAACACCTTAGCGCCTGACCGGAATTGCATCGAGCTTTTTCGGACCCTCTGACAACTTAAAGGCGATTTGCAGTTCCGTCATGGCCGGACTTGGCCGTTCGAAGAACGCTCGCCTGTGTCCCGGCCATGACGAGTGCCCTCAACTCGATCGCGCCTTCCGCCCTCTACATCTGGACTTCGATCAGCCGCGGCCCCTGTTCGGCGACGCCTTCGGCCAGCGCCTTGACGAATTCGTCCGATGTGGTGACGGCGCGGCCGGGAACCCCCATGCCCTTGGCGAGCGCGACCCAGTCGAGCGTGGGGCGGTCGATCTTGAGCATGTCCAGGGCGCGCTGACCGGGCTCGCCGGCGCCGACGCCGTCGAATTCGCCGCGCAGGATCTGATAGATGCGGTTGGCGAACACGATGGTGAGGACGTTGAGGCCTTCGCGGGCCTGCGTCCACAGCGACTGCAGCGTGTACATCGCGCTGCCGTCGCCGACCATGCAGAGCACCTTGCGGTCCGGGCAGGCCACCGCCGCCCCGGTCGCGACCGGCGTCGAGAACCCGATCGAGCCGCCCATGTTCTGCAGCCAGTCGTGCTGATGGGCCGCCGCGGTCGGCGGAAAGAAGCCGCGGCCGGTGGTGACGGATTCGTCGACCACGATGGCGTTTTCCGGGATCGCCATCGCGATCGCCTGCGCGATCGAGGCATGCGTCAGCGGACCGGTCGGCTTCGCCAGTTCGACCAGGGCCTGCGGTTTTGCATCCTGCGGCCTGGCGCCGAGCGCCGAGGCCAGCGCCTCCAGGGCCGCGACCGAGTTCTCGCCGCCCGAGGTCATGCGATGAACCTCGCAGCCCTCCGGCTTGAGCAGGCTCGGCTTGTTCGGATAGGCGAAGAACGCCACGGGATCGTTGGCCTCGACCAGCACGATATGCTTGAAATCCTTCAGGATCGGCAGCGCCTGCTCGATCACGTAAGGGATCCGGTCGATCGAGAACCGCCCCCGCCCGCGCGCCATCCGCGGATTATAGGTCTGACCCATCACCTTGCAGCCGGTCTTGCCGGCGATCTGTGCCGCCAGCGCCAGGCCATGCTCGGTCAGCGCATTGCCGGTCAATAGCAACAGCGTCTGCGCGCCGCCACGCAGCACCTTCGCGGCGTTGTCGACGGCCTGCGACGAGTAGCTGGCGCGCTGGGATTCTTCCGGCACCTGGGCGATGCCATCGGCCTCGTTCCATGCGGTATCGGCGGGCAGGATCAGCGTGGCGATCTGCGGCGGGGAGCTCTTGGCCGCGGCAATCGCGGCGGCGCCGTCCCTGGCGACCGATTTCGCGTCCGGCGAGGTCCGCACCCAGGACGACATCGGCCGCGCCAGGCCTTCGATGTCGGAGGTCAGCGGCGCGTTAAATCCGATATGATAGACCGCGTGCTGGCCGACGATATTGACGATGCCGGAATTCGCCTTCTTGGCGTTGTGCAGATTGGCAAGGCCGTTGGCGAGGCCGGGGCCGAGATGCAGCAGGGTGGAAGCCGGCGAGCCCTTCATGCGGAAATAGCCGTCCGCCGCACCCGTCACCACGCCCTCGAACAGGCCGAGCACGCAGCGCATGCCCTCGACCCGATCCAGTGCGGCGACAAAATGCATCTCCGAGGTGCCGGGATTGGCGAAGCAGACGTCAACGCCCCCGGCGACCAATGTCCGCACCAGACTTTCCGCACCGTTCATCATTCACTCCCGCTCGCGATCGTTTCTTGAAGGATCTCCTTGAGGATCAATCATTCCCGGCGGGTTTCGTCAAAGGTTTCGCGGGCATTGCTGCCATCGCGCAACAAGCGGGTGCTTTTTTAACCGCAGTGTTTGAAAATCAGGCGCTCACGGGCTCGTTGCTTGCGAAACTGCGCCAATTGTGGCCTGTCTCGCCGGGAACAGGATTTTTCGCGGGGAAGATAATGATCCGGGCTTTTGCTTTGCTGGTTGCGGCTACGACATTGCTGACGGGCGCCGGTCATGCCCAGGCTCAGGGTTTCGACATACGCGATATCATGGGCGGCGGACCCAATTTCGGCGCCGGCGGCTCCAGCCCGATTCGGCGGCAGACCGTGAGCTTTTCCAGTAATTATGCGCCCGGCACCATCTACATCGACACCGCCGAGCGGCGGCTTTACCTCGTGCTGTCCAATGGCCAGGCGCTACGCTACGGCATCGGCGTCGGCCGCGACGGTTTCCGCTGGTCGGGCACCCACCGCATTTCGGCAAAGAAGGAATGGCCGAGCTGGACGCCGCCCTCGCAGATGCTGAGGCGGCGGCCCGATCTGCCGCGCCACATGGCCGGCGGCGTCGACAACCCGCTCGGGGCGCGGGCGATGTATCTGGGCTCGACGCTCTACCGCATCCACGGCTCGAACGAGCCGGAGACGATCGGCCAGGCGGTGTCCTCCGGCTGCTTCCGCATGACCAACGACGACGTAACCGACCTTTATAGCCGGGTTTCCGTCGGCACCCCGGTCGTCGTGAAGAACTAGACGGGTATCCGCGCCGGGTTTCTGAAGGGTGCGCGATCGAGCCTTGCGCACCCGCTCCGATTGCTGCAGCGTCACCAGGATGAGCGCACTCGACTGGTCTTGGCAACTTCTCCGGATAGTTGCGGTCATTCTAGCCGGCATCGGGTTTGAGGCCGTCGTCTGGCCGCCCGTTGCGTCGGCAGAGGTTCCCGCGATCGCCTCGCGCCAGCGCGCCGAAAGGAAGATCTTCACCGACGGCGAGATCATCGACGGATTCCTCAAGACCGCCTTCGGCGCCGAATACCATCTCGCCGGCCGGGTCGACCGCATCCGGAAATATCACGCGCCGGTGCGTGTGTTCGCCGACGGCAACCGGTCGGATCGCAAGGCCCAGCTTGCGAAGATCGTCGCCGATATCGCCAGGCGGGTTCAGCACCTCGATATCGCCATGGCCGACACCGGCGACGCCGCCAATGTTCTGGTCAAGCTGGTGCGCGACCGCGATCTCAATCGCACCATTTCGACATTCTACGGCAGCGAAAGGGCCCGCGAGATTCGCGGCTCACTCGATCCGCAGTGCCTGTCCGGCTTTCGCAAGAATGAAAGATTCGAGATCGAGCATTCCGACGTGATCATCACGGTCGACAATGGCGATTTCACCTTTTTCGATTGCGCCTATGAGGAGCTGCTGCAGTCGCTGGGGCCGATCAACGACACCGCTACGGTGCCGTGGACCATGTTCAACGACAACGTCTCGATGGGGTTCTTCGACGTCTACGACCAGTACATCCTCAACCTGCTGTACGACCCGCGCATCAAGGCCGGCATGACGGTGGCGGAGGTCAAGGAAGTGCTGCCCGCGGTGCTGGTGGACGTGAGAACGTGGGTGAGGAAGGTGAACGGACTGGCGGAGTAGGAAGTCTCGACGCGTCGTCCCCGCGAACGCAGGGACGACGGGATCAAGCCGACTTCTCGAACAGCTCCCGTCCGATCAGCATGCGGCGGATTTCGCTGGTGCCGGCGCCGATCTCGTAGAGCTTGGCGTCGCGCAGCAGCCGGCCGGTCGGATAATCGTTGATATAGCCGTTGCCGCCGAGCAGCTGGATGGCGTCGAGCGCGCATTGCGTCGCCTTTTCCGCAGCGTACAGAATGGCGCCGGCGGCATCCTCTCGCGTGGTCTCGCCGCGGTCGCAGGCCTTCGCCACCGCGTAAACATAGGCGCGGGACGCATTCATCGTGGTGTACATGTCGGCGATCTTGCCCTGCACCAGCTGGAAGGTGCCGATCGGCTGGCCGAACTGCTTGCGCTCGTGCACGTAAGGCAACACCACGTCCATGCACGCCTGCATGATGCCGAGCGGGCCCGCCGCCAGCACCGCGCGCTCGTAATCGAGGCCGGACATCAGCACATTGACGCCGCGGCCGACTTCGCTGAGCACGTTTTCTTCCGGCACTTCGCAATTCTCGAACACCAGCTCGCAGGTGTCGGAGCCGCGCATGCCGAGCTTGTCGAGCTTCTGCGCGGTCGAAAATCCCTTCATGCCCTTTTCGATGATGAAGGCGGTCATGCCGCGCGGACCGGCGCCAGGATCGGTCTTGGCATAGACCACCAGCGTATCGGCGACCGGGCCGTTGGTGATCCACATCTTGCTGCCGTTGACGACGAAGCGGTCGCCCTTCTTTTCGGCGCGGGTCGTCATCGACACCACGTCGGAGCCGGCGCCCGGCTCCGACATCGCCAATGAGCCGACATGTTCGCCGGAAATCAGCTTGGGCAGATATTTCCGCTTCTGCGCCTCGTTGCCGTTGCGGCGGATCTGGTTGACGCAAAGGTTCGAATGCGCGCCATAGGACAGGCCGACCGCCGCCGAGGCGCGGGATATTTCCTCGACCGCGATACAATGCTCGAGATATCCCAAGCCCGATCCGCCATATTCCTCCTCGACGGTGATCCCGTGCAGGCCGAGCGCGCCGATTTTCGGCCACAGGTCGCGGGGAAACTGGTTACTGCGGTCGATTTCGGCGGCGCGCGGCGCGATCTCGTTGGACGAGAAAGCATGCACGGTTTCGCGGATGGCGTCCGCGGTTTCGCCGAGATCGAAATTGAAAATCCGATACGCGTTGGGGATCATGGTCGGGCTGCCTCCGGGCAAATGGCACTGGTGCTGACGCAGAGCCTTATTCTTTGGAAATAACCTTGTCACGGGCCAAAGATGCTGAGAAGGGGCCTTCCGCCCGCTTGGCATGCCACGCGGCGGATTGCGGCAAACTCGCCCTTGCCCTGACGCGCGCAACGGGATGTAATTCGCCCAATAATCGCCCTCCGGAGCCAATCACGGAGGGGAAGTAGCGGGATAGCGCAATAACAAGGAGAGGTCCGATGCACGGAACAATCGATCATGCCGGGGATTCCCATCTGAGGGCGGCTTCAGACAAGGCATGGTCCGTTCCGCTCGCGGAAATCGACGTCAGCCAGCCCGAACTGTTCAGGACCGATTCGTTCTGGCCGTATTTCGACCGGCTGCGCCAGGAAGACCCCGTGCACTACTGCAAGGACAGCATGTTCGGGCCGTACTGGTCGGTGACCAAATACAACGACATCATGGACATCGAGACCAACCATGCGGTGTTCTCGTCGGCGGCTTCGCTCGGCGGCATCACCATCCGCGACGTCGCGCCCGACCTGCGCCGGGAAAGCTTCATCGCCATGGATCAGCCGCGCCACTCGGCGCAGCGCAAGACCGTGGCGCCGATGTTCACGCCGACGCATCTCGACCAGCTCGCGATCAACATTCGCAAGCGCTCGGCCGAGTGCCTCGACAACCTGCCGAAGAGCGAGGTGTTCGACTGGGTCGACAAGGTCTCGATCGAACTGACCACGCAGATGCTCGCCGTGCTGTTCGACTTCCCCTGGGAGGACCGCCGCAAACTGACGCGCTGGTCCGACATCGCCACCACGCTTCCCGGTCCGGACGGCCTGGTCGCGACGGAAGAAGAACGGCAGGTCGAACTCCTGGAATGTGCGACGTACTTTGCGAAACTCTGGAAGGAGCGCGTCAACCAGCCGCCGAAGAGCGACCTGTTGTCGATGATGGCGCACAGCGACGCCACCCGCGACATGGACCCGAAGAATTTCCTCGGCAACCTGATCCTCCTGATCGTCGGCGGCAACGACACCACCCGCAACACGCTGTCGGGCAGCGTCTATGCCCTGAACAAGAATCCGGATCAGTACAGGAAGCTGCGCGAAAATCCCGATCTGATCGACAGTTTCGTGCCGGAGGTGATCCGCTGGCAGACGCCGCTGGCGCATATGCGCCGGACCGCGCTCGAGGACTTCGAATTCCGCGGCCGGCAGATCAAAGAAGGCGACAAGGTCGTGATGTGGTACGTCTCGGGCAACCGCGACGACGAGATCATCGACCGTCCCTACGACTTCATCATCGACCGGGCCCGGCCGCGCACCCACCTTTCCTTCGGCTTCGGCATCCACCGTTGCGTCGGGATCAGGCTGGCTGAGTTGCAACTCAAGATCATCTGGGAAGAAATCCTCAAGCGTTTCGATAATATTGAGGTGGTCGGCGAGCCCAAGCGGGTGTATTCGAGCTTCGTCAAGGGCTACGAGACCCTGCCGGTGCGGATTGCCGGCTGATTTCGACTGCTTCCATTTGGGATCGATCAACAATGAATATTCAGACATCCGTGAAAACCGATAAAGCCGAACTTCAGCGCCTGGCGCGCGAAGAGGCCTATTCCACGCCGCTGAAGGATTTTCATCCCGGCGCGCCACGGCTGTTCCAGAACGATACGCTGTGGCCCTGGTTCGAACGGCTGCGCAAGGAAGAGCCGGTGCACTACTGCACCAATGCGCCCATCGAGCCCTATTGGTCGGTCACCAAGTACAACGACATCATGCATGTCGACACCAATCACGGCATCTTCTCGTCCGACGCGGCGCTCGGCGGCATCAACATCCGCGACGCCCCGGTTGGCTATGACTGGCCGAGCTTCATCGCGATGGACCAGCCAAAGCATTCGGCGCAGCGCAAGACGGTGTCGCCGATGTTCACGCCGACACATCTGGACGAACTCGCAAAGCTGATCCGCGAGCGCAGCATCAAGGTGCTGGACAATCTGCCGCGCAACGAGACCTTTAATTTCGTCGACCGGGTCTCGATTGAACTGACGACGCAGATGCTGGCAACGCTGTTCGATTTCCCGTTCGAGGAACGTCGCAAGCTGACGCGCTGGTCGGATGTCTCGACTGCGCTGCCCAAGAGCGGCGTCGTGAATTCGCCGGAGCAGCGGCGCCAGGAAATGGACGAGTGCCGGGCGTACTTCGCCAATCTCTGGAACGAGCGCGTCAATTCCGAGCCGCGCAACGACCTGATCTCGATGATGGCGCACAGCGACGCCACCCGGCACATGGACCCCGACAATCTGATGGGCAACATCATCCTGCTGATCGTCGGCGGCAACGACACCACCCGCAACACCATGAGCGGCTCGGTGCTGGCCCTGAACGAGCACCCCGATCAGTACCAGAAGCTGCGCGACAATCCTGATCTGATCGACTCCATGGTGCCGGAAGTGATCCGCTGGCAGACGCCGCTTGCGCATATGCGGCGCACCGCGCTTGAAGACAGCGAACTCGGCGGCAAGACCATCAAGAAGGGCGACCGGGTGGTGATGTGGTACGTCTCGGGCAACCGCGACGAAGAGGGCATCGAGAACCCCAACGAGTTCATCATCGACCGCGCCCGGCCCCGCACCCATCTGTCATTCGGCTTCGGCATCCACCGCTGCGTCGGCATGCGGCTCGCAGAGTTGCAACTGAAGATCGTGTGGCAGGAGATGCTGAAGCGGTTCGACCGCATCGAGGTGGTCGGCGAGCCGAAGCGGGTCTATTCCAGCTTCGTCAGGGGCATCGAGTCGTTGCCGGTACGCATACCTGCATGAACAGACCGGCCTTGATCGCCGGCTTTGACCAGCCTATCCACGGCGCAGGGTTTTAACCGCGCCGCGGGCTGCCATGCGCCCTCGATCCATCAGCCGAGTTCAGATGACCGCAACCGAACACCACGACGATTATGCCGATATCCGCGACGCCGTCGCCAAGCTCTGCGCCCAGTTTCCCGGCGAATACTGGCGCAAGCTCGACCGCGAAATGGCCTATCCCAAGGCTTTCGTCGATGCGCTGACCGAGGCCGGCTATCTCTCGGTTCTGATCCCCGAGGAATATGGCGGCGCCGGACTGAAACTGTCAGCCGCGGCCGCGATCCTCGAGGAGATCCAGCGCGCCGGATGCAATGGCGGCGGCTGCCATGCCCAGATGTACACCATGGGCACACTGCTGCGGCACGGCAGCGACGAGCAGAAGGCCAAGTGGCTGCCGAAGGTCGCCACCGGCGAGCTGCGGCTGCAGGCGTTCGGCGTCACCGAGCCGACCAGCGGCACCGATACCTCCTCGCTGAAGACCTTTGCCAGGCGCGACGACAACGGCGACTACATCGTCAACGGCCAGAAGATCTGGACCAGCCGCGCCGAATATTCCGACCTGATGATCCTGCTGGCGCGCACCATGCCGAAGGAGAAATCCAAAAAGCGCACCGACGGCCTGTCGGTGTTCATCGTCGACATGAAGGCGGCGAAGGGCAACGGGCTCACGATCAGCCCGATCCGCACCATGATGAACCACGCCACGACCGAAGTGTTCTTCACCGACATGCGGGTGCCGGCTGAAAACCTGATCGGCGAGGAAGGCAAGGGTTTTCGCTACATCCTCTCCGGCATGAATGCCGAGCGCATCCTGATCGCGTCGGAATGCATCGGCGACGCCAAATGGTTCATCGCCAAGGCCACCGCCTACGCCAAGGAACGCGTCGTGTTCGGCCGCCCGATCGGCCAGAACCAGGGCATTCAGTTCCCGATCGCCAAGGCCTATGCGGCGATGCGCGCCGCCGAACTCATGGTGCGCGAAGCCACGCGCAAATACGAAGCCGGGCTCGATTGCGGCGCCGAGGCCAACATGGCCAAGATGCTGGCGGCCGATGCCTCCTGGGAAGCCGCCAACGCCTGCGTGCAGACCTTTGGCGGCTTCGGCTTCGCGGAAGAATACGACGTCGAACGCAAATTCCGCGAGACCCGGCTCTACCAGGTCGCGCCGATCTCGACCAATCTGATCCTGTCTTACGACGCCGCGCACGTGCCCGGCATGCCCCGCTCCTACTGAGAAAAACCGATGCTGCCGCTCGAAGGACTGACCGTCATCGCCGTCGAACAGGCGGTCGCCGCCCCTTTCTGCAGCTCGCGGCTGGCGGATGCCGGCGCCCATGTCATCAAGGTGGAGCGGCCGGAGGGCGATTTCGCCCGCGGCTACGACGCCGCGGCGAAGGGACAGAGCAGCTATTTCGTCTGGCTCAACCGCGGCAAGGATTCCGTTGTGATCGACCTCGCCACCACGGAAGGCCGGCAAAGTCTCGAAGAGCTGATCGCCGGCGCCGACATCCTGCTGCAGAACCTCAAGCCGGGCTCGATGGACAAGCTCGGCTTTTCACTGGAGCGCCTGAGGAAGGACTATCCGGCGCTGATCTGCTGCACCATTTCGGGTTACGGCGACGACGGCCCCTACGCCGACCGCAAGGCCTATGACCTCTTGATCCAGGCTGAGAGCGGGCTGGCCTCGATCACCGGCGGACCGGAAGGACCGTCGCGGGTCGGCATCTCGGTCGTCGATATCGCCACCGGTGCCACCGCGCACGCCTCGATCCTCGAGGCCCTGATCGCGCGCGGCCGCACCGGCAAGGGTGCCGACATCCGGATATCGATGTTCGACGTCATGGCCGACTGGCTGGCGGTGCCGCTGCTCAATTCGGAAGCCGGCAATCCGCCGAAGCGGATGGCGCTGGCCCATCCCTCGATCGCGCCCTACGGGGTTTTCCAATCGAAGGACGGCAAGGGAATCCTGATCTCGATCCAGAGCGAGCGCGAATGGAAGAAGCTCTGCGCCGATGTGCTCGACAAGCCCGACCTGCCGAATGATCCCCGCTTCGCCAACATGGTCGAGCGCGTCCGCAACCGCCAGCTCACCGACAAGGCGGTCGGCGACAGCTTTGCCACCATGACCCGCGAAAATCTCCTGAAACGTCTGGCGGATGCCGACATTGCGTTTGCCGAGGTCAATACCATGGCCGATCTGGCCGTGCATCCGCATCTGCGCCGTATCGAGGTCGATACGCCGAACGGCAAAGTGACCTATGCCGCGCCCGCCGCGATCTTCGTGGGTGAGCCGCGTCACTACGGCGCCGTTCCCGGCATCGGCGACCACGGCGAACTTCCGAAAACCCCTCGCGTCCGGGCCACATCATCATGACCGAAGCCATCGCCGAAAAACTCGACATCGATCACCTGCGGCAATGGATCGGCCGCACCCAGGAGGCGTCCGACATCGTCACCGCGCAACTGGTGAAAGGCCTGCGCGCCACCTTGTTCCAGGAGATCGGCGAGCCGAAGCCGGGCGATGCGGCGCCGTGGACCGTGCATTGGTGCCTGGCGCAGCCGGTGTTCCCGATGTCGGAACTGAGCCAGGACGGCCACCCGACCCGTGGCGGCTTCCTGCCGCCGGTGCCGCTGCCGCGCCGGATGTGGGCCGGCGGCGAACTCGAGTTTTTCGAACCACTCCGGGTCGGCGACGAAGCCAAGCGAACTTCGCGGATATCCGACGTGACGATGAAGAGCGGCAGCACCGGCGTTCTGTGCTTCGTCTCGGTCGAACACCTGATTACGACACAGCGCGGCACCGCGATCCGCGAGCGGCAGGATATCGTCTATCGCGACATGTCTGCCGCGCAGTCGGCGGCGCCAGCCAAGGCTCCGCCACCGCCACCCGTTGCAAAACATCGCGAAAGCCACATGGCCGACCCCGTGCTGCTGTTCCGCTATTCGGCGCTGACCTTCAACGGCCACCGCATCCATTACGACCGCGACTACGTCACCAGGGTCGAGGGTTATCCGGGCCTCGTCTTCCACGGCCCGATGCAGGCGGCCTTCATCGTCGAACTCGCCGCCAGGCTTCACGGCGGCAAGGCGCCGAAGAAGTTCAGCTATCGCGGCGTGCAGCCGCTGTTCGAAGGCAGCGAGTTCTCCATCAACGCCAACGAAACCGCTGCCGGCATGGAGCTATGGACCGCGAATTCGGCAGGCCAGCCGACCATGAAGGGGACTGCGAGTTGGTAAATCGTCCGCGGCGGTAGGCCAGATGTTCGTCATGGCCGGGCTTGTCCCGGCCATCCACGTCTTTCTTGCACTGTGCGGTTAAGACGTGGATGCCCGGGACATCTAGCGCAAAGACGCGCTTCGCGCTTTTGCCCGGGCATGACGGGAAGACTTTTCTTCGAGCCGAACTGGTGAGGAATCTGACATTGTCCCGCAAGCCCGCCAAAACCACTTCGGTCAGCGTCAAGCAGGCCACGCTCGATCTGTTGCGGGCGTTCGGTATCAAAAAGGTGTTCGGCAATCCCGGCTCGACCGAACTGCCGTTCCTCAGCGACTGGCCCGGCGACATCGACTACGTGCTGGGCTTGCAGGAAGCCTCCGTGATCGGCATGGCCGACGGTTATGCGCAAGCCACCCGCAACGCCGGCTTCGTCAATCTGCATTCCGCCGCCGGGGTCGGCAATGCGCTCGGCAATATCTACACCGCGCACCGCAACCAGACGCCGCTGGTGATCACGGCGGGCCAGCAGGCGCGCTCGATCCTGCCGCTGCAGGCCTTTCTCTATGCCGAGCGCGCGTCGGAATTTCCACGGCCTTATGTCAAATACAGCGTCGAGCCGGCGCGCGCCGAGGATGTGCCAGCGGCGATCGCACGCGCCTATTACGTGGCAATGCAGCCGCCCTGCGGCCCGACCTTCGTCTCGGTGCCGATCGACGACTGGACCCATCAGACCCAGGCCATCGAGGCCCGTAACGTCAGCCGCGAACTCGGCCCGGACCCGAGCGCAATGAAGGCGCTCGCCGAAGCGCTCGCCGCAAGCAAACGCCCTGCCCTCGTCGTCGGCCCCGGCGTCGATCGCGCGCAGGCAGTCGACCTGATGGTGAAGGTTGCGGAGAAGGCGAGAGCCTCCGTCTGGGTCAGCCCGTTTTCGGCGCGCTGCAGTTTCCCGGAGCGGCATCCGCAATTCGCGGGCTTCCTGCACGCCTCGCCGGCGCAACTCTCGGATGCCCTGCGCGAGCATGATCTGGTGGTCGTGATCGGCGCGCCAGTCTTCACCTTCCATGTCGAAGGCCATGCCGCGATCTTCGACGGCGCCACCACTATCTTCCAGATCACCGACGATGCCGATGCGGCTTCGGTATCGCCGGTCGGCACCAGCATCATCGCGACCATGAAGCCGGCGCTGGCGATGCTGCTTGAATGGCTGCCCGAGACCAAACGCGCGATGCCGGCCGGCCGGATCTTGCCGCCCGCACCAAAAGCGGCCGATCCGATCCCGGTCGAATACCTGCTGCACGCGCTCGCGTCGGCCATGCCCGGCGACGCCGTGCTGGTAGAGGAAGCCCCGTCGCATCGTCCGGCGATGCAGAAATTCATGCCGATGCGCGGACAGGACAGCTTTTACACCATGGCAAGCGGCGGCCTTGGCTACAGCCTGCCGGCCGCGGTCGGCATGGCACTCGGCCGTCCCGGCTGCAGGACGGTCTGCCTGATCGGCGACGGCTCGGCGATGTATTCGATCCAGGCGCTGTGGACCGCGGCGCAGCGCAAGCTGCCGCTGACGGTCGTGGTGATCAATAATGCCGGCTATGGTGCGATGCGCTCGTTCAGCCAGGTCATGCAGGTGCGGAACGTGCCCGGCCTCGATCTGCCCGGTATCGATTTCGTCAAGATCGCCGAAGGCATGGGCTGCGATGCCGTGCGCGTCAGACGTTCATCGGAACTGGCGCCCGTGCTTGCGCGCGGCCTCGCGCGTGACGGCGTCAGCCTGATCGAGGTGATGGTGGATTCGGCGGTGCCGCTGCTCTACGCGCCGAAAGGCTGACGGCGGAACTCGTGCGCGGCAGGCCAGCCGACCTGTCCTGAATTAATCGCTGTCCCATCGCGTGAAAGTCCGATAGCGTCTCGCTGCACGGCAAAAAGACCGTTTATTTTTCGTATTTCCTAGAAACATTTGACCGTTCAATCGCGCGGGTTCGAATAACCCCTCGCCGGCTGGCCTCTCAAGAACTCGAATGAGTGTTGTTGCGCCCGACATTCGCCGGGCGACGGGAGGCGAGCTTTGTCCAAAATTGCCGCGCGGCTCCTGCCGCTGTTGCTGTTCTGTCATTTGTTTCCAAATAACGTCGGCGCACAACAGTCCACACCAGGCCTGAACCTGGGTGACGCGGTGGTGACCGGATTTGCCGGAACTCTCGCTCCCGACCCGGGCAGGCCGCGGCCCGCGAACAAGTCCGCGATCGATCTCACTTTCATCAATCCGGATGGTCCTGCCGCCCGTATCGTCGGCGTCAACCGGCCCGGATATGTCTGGGATGGGCGATTGTTCCAGGCGCCGAAGCCATTCGATGTGTTCGCGAAAGACACCGGCCAGGTGTTCGGCGTGGCGCTCGACGACCAGCCCGCGCCCAGCATCTACCTCGCCGCTACCTCGGCGTTCGGCCTCAATCTCGTCGGCCGCGGCGCGGACGGATCGCCCGAACGCAGGAAAGCCGGCGGTCCCGGCACGGGATGGATGAAGGGACAATTCGGGCTCGACCTGCAGGGCGATCCCGGCAGCATCTACAAAGTCGATGGCACGACCGGCGTGGTAAGCCTGTTCGCCAAGGTCATGCTCGACGGCGTGCCCAATCCCGGTCCGGCGCTGGGCAACCTCGCCTACGATGCCGCGCACAAGCAGCTGTTGGTGTCGGATCTTTATACGGGGATGATTCATCGTTTCGCCGTCGCCGACAGCAGCGAACCCGGCGCGCCCTATAATCACGGCGTGACCGGCCGCGGCGCGGCCAAGCTGCCGCCGGTGCCGTTCAATCCCGCCAACCGGCCCAACATCGCGAACAACAAATTCAACGCGGAGAATCCGGACAGTTGGGGTTTCGCTCCGCCGGAACGGCGGGTGTGGGGTCTCGCGGTTCAGTCGGGCCGGCTGTTCTACTCGGTCAGGAATGGCGCCGCCGCTGAAGGTCCGCAAATCTGGTCGGTCGGCATCGCGCAGGACGGCAGCTTCGGTGCCGATGCGCGCCTCGAGGTTGAAGTTGCGGTGCAGCCCGGCCCGTATCCGGTCTCCGACATAGCCTTCTCGCAAAAGGGCGCCATGATCCTGGCGCAGCGCGCGCCGATCGCCGCCAGCTACGATTACTCCGCCTTCACCAGGCCGGGCGAGCCACGCCTGCTGCGCTACTGGCTGAAGGATGCCAACGACCCGCCATCGGCGGGCCTCTGGAAGCCGATGCCGGAGGAATACGCGATCGGCTTCGCCGGCAGCTACCGCAACACCAATGGCGGCGTCGCGCTCGGTTACGGCTATCGCCAGGATGGCACGCTCGACGGCGCATCGTGCGAGGCTTCGCTGTGGACCACCGCGCAGAATCTCCGCAACAATCCGGCGCTGCGCAGCCAGCTCGAGCCCGGCGGTCCGCTGCTGGTGAACGGGCTGCAGGGCAGTCCCCCGGACATGGTGCGCGGCGCCAACGAACCGCCGGCGATCAGCTACTTCGTCGACTACGACGACAAGTTCGACGATGCGCGCGCCAGCGGCCACGTCGGCGGCGTGCGGATTCTCGTGGCGCCCTGCGCCGGTTCAGTTGCCGCGGCTGGCTCATCCAGTACCGGCAGTCCGCCTTACGTGAGTGGACCGCAGACATCGACCAACCCCCCGCCGCCGCCGGGACCGCGCTACGATCTGTCGATCAAGAAGACCGCCGGCAAGGTCACGTTCGATCCGAAAACGATGACATGGACGGTGACGTTTACGGTCATGGTCACCAACAACGGCGCGCCGTTCTCGCCGGGCAATACCATTTCGATCAACGACCCGGTGCCATCAGGCATGACCTTCACCAGTGCAACCGGCGCCGGATGGACCTGCTCCGGCAGCCTGAATTGCGGCTATGCGTTCGGCCCCGGCGTGTTCAACACCGGCGCTACGCTGGTTCCGCTCGTCATCACGGCCACCAGCAAGAAGCCCGGCAGTTACACCAACTGTGCCGACGTTGCGGCATCGGGCCTGCCGGAGACCACATATGCGAACAACCGCGATTGCGTAACGGTCGATTTCAAATATCCGCCAAATCGCATCCTGGTCGAGAAGGTCAACCTCGACCCGTCTTGCACGGTGGAACTGCTGTGCAGATTCCAGATCAAGGTTACGAACCTCGATGCATGGCCGTTCAATGGCCCCGTGACGATCGCCGACAATACGACCATCCCGATGAACATCGCGTTCACCGACGTTCCATGTACCACCCCGCCGCCGACGTCGATTCCGTTTTCGTGTCCGACGGTGCTCAGCATCCCCGCATCGGGGACACTGACGTTCACCGTCAACGGCGTCATCCCCGCCGGCTCGGTGCCGATAACCGGGGTTCATCCCGATCCGATCAATTGCGCCGAGATCAGCCAGCCGCCGGCCGGGACGACCATCGTGGTGCCGAAAGACTGCAAACCGTACAAGGTGCCTTGCGGCTTTGCATGCCATATGACGGATCCCCAGATCGCCCAGATCAAGATCGTGAAAAATGCGGATGCGGCGCAATGCAGTCCCGGAGGGCTGTGCTCCTACACGTTCACGATCAGCAATGTCTCGAACACCACGGCGACCGGCGTCATGCCGATTACGTTCATCGATGCGATGCCGGCCGGCGCGACCAACTATGTGAGCGTCACTCCGGCTCCCTGGGGCTGCGTGCCGTTCGGTGCGGGCCAGATCAAGTGCCTGCATCCGCCGGGCTCGATACCGGCTGGCGGGCAACTTACCGTCACTGTCACGTTCCAGATTTCGCCGAGCTATAACCAGCCGACACTGACGAATTGCAGCGAGTTCTTCGTCGGGCAGGTCGCGAATGCTTCGGTGAAGAAGCGCGTCGAGGCCGCCATGGACGCCAATTCGATGCGCGACTATTTGCAGAGCCGCGGGATCAGCGCCCTGAGTTCGTCGATGCCGGTGCTCAACCCCGATGACAAAAGCTGCACCACCGTCAATATCGTCACACCGGTTAGCATCAAGGCATGCCCGCCAGGGTCGGTTCAAGTGGGCAAGGAATGCGTGAAGCAGACCACCTGTCAGCCGCCGATGATCCCGGGGCCTGTCGCCGGTCAGTGCAACTGCCCGCCACCGACCCATCTCGTCGGCAACAAGTGCGAGGGCCCGCCGCCGCCTCCGTCGTGCCAGCTGCCGATGATCCCGGGTCCTGTCGCCGGTCAGTGCAAATGTCCCACAGGAACGGTTCAAAAGGGCAAGGAATGCGTACGGCCGATAGAATGCCGCTCGCCGCTGATCCCGAATGCGTCCGGTACAACCTGCCTATGCCCGGCCGGATTGGAGCAGCGCGGACGAGAATGCGTGAAGCCGGTCGTGTGTCATCCGCCGGCGAAACTCAATCGCCGCGGCGCCTGCGAATGCCCGACGGATATGGTGGCGAGAGGAAACAGCTGCATCGAGCGCGAGCGCCCGAGACCACAGATTTCCCCCGGCGACATCATCCGCAACATCCCCGGCGGCGGTCGTGACGAACCGCGCGGCGGCGGTCAGGGACCGACGGATTTTCCAGGAAAGCGCTAGCGCTTTCCTGAGTCGTTTGATGTGTGCCGCAGCGATGCGGCACAGGTCGCTTCCAGTGCCAACCCCGGACATCGCACCGGCGCGCATCAGAACCGAAATGGCTCTGTGTGACTACCCGTCGGGCAAATCACTTGGTTCGCTCGATTTCCGTGATCGGGCGCGCAGCGCTTTACGACTTGCCGTAACTTTCCCGCATCTTCGCCTGGATCTTCGCCATCCCGGCAATCCAGCGATCGTAATCCTCGGTCTTCTTGCGCATGTAGCCCAGCACTTGCGGATGCGGCAGGATCACGAAGGTCTCCTGCTCGAGCCCCTTCAGCACATCCTGCGCGACCTGTTCCGGCGAGAGGTCGCCGTCGCCGGATTGCGGGCCCTTCGGGATCGACCGCAGCATGTTGGTGTCGACGCCTTGCGGGCACAGGATCGAAACCTTGATGCCGTCGGCCTTGTGCGAGATCGCCAGGTTCTCCGCAAACCCCACCGCAGCGTGCTTGGTGGTCGAATAGGCCGGGCTTCCGACCTGCGAGAGCAATCCCGCCGCGGAAATCGTGTTGAGGAAATAGCCGCCGCCGCGCGCCTTCATGCGCGGGATCAAATGCCGGGCGGCATAGACATGCGCCATGACATGGATCGCCCAGCTTCGCGCCCAGGGCTCGTCGGAATTGCCGCCGGCATTCACCGACAGAGGATCGAAACCGCCGCCGATACCGGCATTGGAGCAGAACAGCGCGATCGGGCCGAACTTCTGCTCGGTCTCCTCGATGACGTGAAGGATGTTTTTCTCCTGCCCGACATCGCATTTGAACGCCGCGCCTTGAACCGATGCGGCGACGGCTTCGGCATGGGCATGATCGAGATCGACGACCACTACCTTGGCGGCGCCGGCGCGGTGGAAGGCTTCGCACAGCGCGCGGCCGATGCCGTTGGCGCCTCCGGTGACAACCACGACCTTGCCCGCCACCTGCATCGCCACACTCCGATTGTTGAACTTCAGGTCAGAACCAGATCGAGCACGGCGGTGTAATGGCAGCCCGCGCCCAGCAGCACGAAGCAATGCCAGATCGCGTTCTGGAAGCGCAACCGCTGCCACGCATGAAAGATGACGCCGAGACTATACAGCGCGCCGCCCGCAAGCACGAACCACAGCGCCAGGCTCGGCAGCGCCGACACTACCGCATCGTAGAGCATGATGCCGCTCCAGCCCATCGCCAGATAGAGGCCGACCGCGACCCGGTCGTAGCGGCCCGGCAGCGCCAGCTTCAGCACGACGCCGACGATCGCCACGCACCACACCCCGATCAGCAGCACGACCGCGAAGACGCTGTCCTTCAATTCCATGATGATCGGCGTATAGGTCGCCGCGATCAGCACATAGATCGCCGAGTGATCGAAGCGGCGCAGCACCCATTTGGCGCGCGACACCGGCCAAAGATTGTAGGTCGCCGACAGCACCAGCATGGCCAACAGTCCGGCGGCGTAGACCGAGACGACAGCCACCTGGAACGCCGTGGCGTAGACCGCGGTCAACACGATCAGCACGGTGGCCGCGACCACGCCGCAGAACACGCCGATGCCGTGCACGACGCCGTCGGCGATCAGCTCGGCCCGATCGTAATTCCAGAGCATGGCGCCGGCCGCATGGACTGAGGTCGAGGCGAGTTGTTTCAATTTGAAGACGGTCATGGCGCCCCGGCAGGCTTCGGTAGCGAAGCGTTAAAACATACCTCCGGGGAGGTCAACGAAGCCGGACTTCTCCACTGCAATCGCGTCCTAAGTATGAAACTTGATTTTGCCCGGCAAATCGCCACTTTCCCTTCATTCTCCCGCCAACGGCCTTCCTCAAACCGAGTTCTCCACGCCCGCATGGCCCTCAGTTTTCAAGATATCGTCGAGGAAGCGCGCCTGTCGGCGCGGGCCCTGATGGACTATGGCGACCATTTTTTCAATCCGACGGTCCGGCTTGGCGTCACCGGGCTGTCACGCGCCGGCAAGACCGTCTTCATCACCGCACTGATCCACGGCCTCACCCGCGGCGGCCGCTTCCCGATCTTCGAACCGTTCGCAACTGGGCGGATCGGCCGCGCCCGGCTGGAGCCGCAGCCCGACGACGCGGTGCCGCGCTTTGCCTATGAGAACCACGTTCGTACCCTGATCGAGGAGCGGCACTGGCCGAATTCGACGGTCGATATCAGCGAGCTCCGGCTCGTGATCGACTACCAGCGGCAGAACGGCGCCGACCGCACGCTGACGCTCGATATCGTCGACTATCCCGGCGAATGGCTGCTCGACCTGCCGCTGCTCAACAAGAGTTACGAGCAATGGTCGGCCGAGAGCCTCGCGCTGTCGCGGGAGCCGCTTCGCGCCGGGCTGGCGGCGCCATGGCACGGCCATCTCGCCACCCTGGTCGCGGAAGCGCAGGCAGACGAACAGGCGGCGCTGACGGCCGCGCGGCTGTTCACCGACTATCTGCGCGCCTGCCGTGACGAACGTTTCGCCATGAGCCTGCTGCCGCCCGGCCGCTTCCTGATGCCCGGCAATCTCGCCGATACCCCGGCGCTGACCTTCGCGCCGCTCGACCTGCCGGCCGGCGGGTCAGCCCCCGAAGGATCGCTGTGGGCGATGATGGTCCGGCGTTACGAGGCCTACAAGGACGTGGTGGTCCGTCCGTTCTTCCGCGATCATTTCTCGCGGCTCGACCGCCAGGTCGTGCTGGTCGACGCGCTCTCGGCCTTCAATGCCGGACCCGAGGCGTTGCACGACCTCGAAGCGGCGCTGGCGGGAATCCTGGATTGCTTCAGGATCGGGCGCAGCACCTTTTTGAGCACCCTGTTCCGGCCGCGGATCGACCGCATCCTGTTTGCCGCGACCAAGGCCGATCATCTGCATCATTCCAGCCACGACCGCCTCGAGGCGGTGCTGCGGCGAACCGTCGGCAAGGCCGCCGCGCGCGCCGAGGACACCGGCGCCGAGATCGACGTCGTCGCACTGGCCGCAGTCCGCGCCACCCGCGAGGCGCAGGTCGCGCGCGGCCGGGACAAACTGCCCTCGATCCTGGGGACACCCACCCCCGGCGAGGTCGCAAACGGCGAAACCTTCGACGGCAACACCGAGGTCGCGACCTTTCCCGGCGACCTGCCGGCCGACCCGGAAGAGCTGTTCAGGGGCGACAGCGCCTTTCGCGGCCTCTCCAGCGCCTCGGCCGAAAAGACCGACTTCCGCTTCCTTCGCTTCCGTCCGCCCCTGCTCGAGCACGAAGGCACCGAGGAGCCGGCCTTGCCTCATATCCGCCTTGACCGCGCCCTCCAGTTTCTGATCGGAGACAGATTGCAATGAGCGAGCGTCCCCATCACCGGCGGCCGGCGACCTTCAAGCTCGACGACCCCGACGTCATCGTGACGGATCCAGACGATTCAAGCCGCCCGTCCCGCGGCACCGTGCATGTCAGGCCGGAAGCGGATCCTTCGCTGCTGCCGGTCCCGGTCGAGGCGCCGCTCGTTCCCGTGCAGCGCCGTTTTCGCTGGGGCACGGTGTTCTGGAGCGCGACCGGAGGGCTGGTCCTGCTCGGCCTCGGGCTGGGCGTCACCCGCCTGATCGAGGACCTGTTCGCACGCAGCGAGAGCCTCGGCATTGCCGGGCTGGCCTTTGCCATCGTCGCCGCGCTCGCGCTTGCGATCGTTATCGCGCGCGAAGCGTTCGGGCTGGCGCGGCTTGCCACCATCGAAAAGCTGCATCTGCGCGCCGGCGCCGTGCTCGTCAGCGACGATCGCGCCGAGAGCCGCGCCATCGTCCAGGATCTGTTGGGCCTGGCGCACCAGAACCCGCATCTGGCGCGAGCCCGCGCCGCGCTGCAGGGCCATGCCGGCGACATCATCGACGGCGCCGACATGATCCGGCTGGCGGAGCGCGAACTGATGACGCCGCTCGATCAGGAGGCGCGCCGGCTGGTCTCGTCGGCCGCGCAGCGCGTCTCGATCGTCACCGCGGTCAGCCCGCGCGCCTTGTTCGACGTGCTGTTTGTGTTCGTGGCGTCGCTGCGGCTGATCCGGCAGCTGGCGCTGCTCTACGGCGGACGGCCGGGCGCGCTCGGCATGCTCAGGCTGATGCGCCACGTCATCGCGCACCTTGCCATCACCGGCGGCATGGCGGCGAGCGACAGCCTGATCCAGCAGGTGCTCGGCCACGGCATCGCGGCCAAGCTGTCGCAGCGTCTCGGCGAAGGCGTCCTGAACGGTTTGCTCACCGCGCGGCTCGGGCTTGCCGCCATCGACGTCACCCGCCCGCTGCCGTTCACCGCCCTGCCGCGTCCGGCGCTGGCGGATCTCGCCAAGGATTTGTTGCGCAAACGCGACGGCGAGGGGTGAGAGATCCGGCGCGATTTCCTAAGCCAAACAAGAAGGCCACCCCAAGGGGTGGCCAGCTTTGATTTTGTTCAGGCCGCGCGCCGAGAATTGCTGCAATCGAGCGGACCAATTATCTTCGGAAGCGCCCGAAAAAGGATGCACTTCTTTCGCGGTCTTTCCTTGAACTCTCATCGCGTTGCGCCGCGGCTCCAATCTCAAGCGCGCTCCCAAGTCATCGAGGACAGGGTTGACCGTTCGGAAGCACGCACGGCTTTCCTGCCGCGGGCGGGGCTGGTCGCGCAACCGGAGGCGGCGGTGGTGGCGCACGCACTACAGGCGGCGGTGGCGGCGGTGCTCGCACCACAGGCGGCGGCGGCGGTGGTGGCGGCGGCACCCGCACCACAGG
>JBAQER010000068.1:0-13129 GCA_049286845.1 Bradyrhizobium sp. | reverse complement strand
GCGAGGGCATGGTGGACGCGATCGGCGACCGCGCCGAGATCTGGCAGGTCGGCGTCGCGCCGCCGCTGCCCGAATTGATGGTGCTGGGCGAATTGGCGCAGGCCGCAGCCGATGGCCGCAGCGATATCGGGCTCGACGAGGTCGGCCAGCTGTTCGCCAGCCGGTTCGTCGAGACGGTTTCCGGGCGGGCGCAAAAGCCCATGGCGGCGGGAGCGAAGGATCGCCGCCGTGCGGTGGAAACCGCATTGTGGATCGACGCGCATTCGCACCGTGAGATCGATCTCGAACAGGCCGCCGCGCAAGCCGGTATCAGCCCGTTCCATTTCCTGCGGCTGTTCTCGGGCGTGCTCGGGGTCACCCCGCACCAATATCTGGTGCGCTCGCGGCTGCGCCACGCCGCGCGCCTCCTGGCCGACGACGGCCTCTCCGTCACCGACGTCGCCTATGACGTCGGTTTCGGCGATCTCTCCAACTTCGTCCGCACCTTCCACCGCGCCGCCGGCGTCTCGCCGCGCCGGTTCCGCGAGGCCTCTCGCGGGATGCGCAAGATTTTCCAAGAACGCCTCGCCCTGCACTGACTAGGGTCGTCTCCGAACCGCGCGTTATTGGAACGCGCCTGAAGATCGGAGATCACCATGTACGACCACATCGGCTTGAGGGTTAAGAGCCTCGACAGCAGCGTGAATTTCTACACCGCCGCACTGGCGCCGCTCGGCTATGTGCTGTGCTCGCGCGATGATTCCTACGCGGGTTTCGGGCCCAAGGGCCAACCGGCGCTATGGCTGCATCTGCACAAGGGGCCGGCCAATGGCGGCGCCCATGTCGCCTTCCGCGCCCCCGACCACGCCGCCATCAAGAAATTCCACAGCGAGGGCATCAAGGCCGGCGGCCACGACAACGGCGGCGCCGGCCCGCGCGCCGACTACAGCCCGACCTACTTTGCCGCGTTCCTGATCGACCCCGACGGCAACAATGTCGAGGCGGTTTGCACGTGAATTGCGAGGAATCTTAGGGTGGGCAAAGCCAACGGGTCGCGCGAATGCGCGCCCGATGACCGGCTCCGCGTGCCCACCAATGGCATCAGCGACCGGATAGATGGTGGGCACGGCGCTGATGCGCCTTTGCCCACCCTACCGACAGCGAAAGGGAAATCCCCATGGCCTCCATCCACAAAGACATCCCCATCGACGCCCATCCCGACGACGTCTGGTCCGCGGTGCGCGATTTCGGCGCGGTGCATACGCGGCTGGCGCCGGGCTTCGTGATCGATTCGCGGCTCGACGGCGACGCGCGGATCGTGACCTTTGCCAACGGCAATGTCGCGCGCGAGGTGCTGGTCGATTGCGACGAGTCGCGCCGGCGGCTGGTCTATGCGATCTCGAACGAACGGGTTAGCCATTACAGCGCCTCGGTGCAGGTCGTCGCCAACGGCGAGGCGCGCAGCCGGCTGATCTGGATCGTCGATGTCCTGCCGAACGCCATCGCGCCCTATGTCGACGGCCAGATGGATCTGGGCGCGCAGGCCGTGCAGAAGGCCCTCAACCGGCGGGCGGCATGACCGCTTCCCCGCTTCTCGATGCACTCGGCGCGGAAGGCCCGGCGAAGTCTAGTTCCTGAACGTGATTTTTCTCACAGAAGCGGTACCCGCCCTCTCCTAGCGTCGCCGCGTGCGTCCGGTTTGCGCCGCGCCTCGCGGAGCTTGCGCACAGGGAGCGGAATCATGACTGGAGCTGACAAGGTGGTGTGCCAGGCAGCCACGTTGCTGCTGTTGTTTACGCTGACGACGATGCCGGCGAAGGCCCAGTTCGCGGGCTTTGGCGCGGGAGGCGGTGGCGGCGGCGACATGATGACCCAGATGGCGCCGATGCTGGAAATGATGAAGGCGAAGATGGGCAAGCGCCGCTTCGGCATGATGATGCAGACCATGGGCCCGATGATGAGCCAGATGATGGAAGGCGGCGGCATGGGCGGCATGATGGGCGGCGGCGGGTTCGGCGGCATGGGCGGCGGAATCCCGGTCGGGTTCGGCGGCGGCGCAGGCTATGCGCCCCACAGCTACGGGATCGGCGTGGGCGGTGGCGACTTCACATGATGGGCATGATTCCGCAACTGATGCGGATGGCCAATGTCGGCGGCGGCCACCGCCGTCACCGGCGGCGACACTAGATCTCATCTCTTTGTTTGAGCATGATCTCCGGGCAAACGCTTCGCGTTTGTCCCGAGGAAAACCGGTCCCCACTTTTCCGGATCATGCTCTAATGGACGCGCTGGCTGAGAGCTTTCACCCGGCCTTGCGCTGGGCCTTTCGAAGCAGCGGAATATACCGGTCTCGCGCTTCGTCCCGAAAGAGGATGAACAGCACCATGGCGATGAAGCTGAGGGCAACCGTCGTGGCAAACTGCTCAAGCTTGTTTCGCCTGCTCAAGGCGACGGCAGCGGTCGGCGTCAACAAAATATCTTCTTGCCGAAGTCCATCGAGGCTCCGGCGAAGATCAACTAATCTTGTTTCGGCGTCGAGGTTCACCGTCGACAGATTGGCGAGCGCGACCGCCCGCCACGCATCCGATCCGCGATCGTCGTTGATGGCGCGGAGCCGGGCGGCGGCAATGCCGGCAATCGAAGCCTGCAGCGTGCCCATCGTTCGCTCGATGCTCTCCCGGGCGCTGCCGGTCGGTTTGGATGCGGCAATGATCTGATCCATCGCCCGTTCGAGCGTGGCCTTGGCCCGCTCCTGGTTCGGATCGACTGAAGTGACGGAGTACATGTTGGGCATCGAAGTCAACGGCTCAACGGAAACGCCCGATGCGATGGTGCCGGCCTGAATCTTCACGCGCGTCGCTGGGGTGATCGGCAGGATCATGCGAGACGAATAAAGCGTCGTCTGCCAGGCCATAAGGCCGGAGAACGCGAATGCGGTCAGAACGATGGTGCCGAAGAGGATGGGCTTCCATGCGTCGAGAAGCCGGGCGATCAGTCCCATCAGCCACTCCAGGTCATTCGTTTTGTCCATCACGCCCGCTCCGTCTGAAAACGGGCTAGAATCTATCAGTGCAACCCCTGATCGCGCAAACTCCAAAGGAGACGGAATGACCGATTTATCAACTAATTTGAGAGGCCTCGATGGTGAACTGCTGATGGAACAGATCCTCGAAGCGGCCGGCCCCAAGGTGGTGCCCATGACGCTGGGCCGCGCGTGCCGCGGCGCTGATCCAGGCATAGAACTGTGGGTCAAGACGATCGCGGCGCAGACCGTCGTGTCGGCCTCCTCGAATGTGGTGCCGCTCGCCGGCGGCGCCGCCGGCATCGCTATCCTTGCCGCCACGACCGGCAAATGGTCGTTCCTGAAATCCAACGGCACCAACTGGGAGATCATGGCGGCACCGTGAGGCTAGATCATGATCCGATTAGGTTGAATCGGATCATGATCTCATCTCCTTATTTGAGCATGATCTCCGGGCAAACGCTTCGCGTTTGTCCCCGAGGAAAACCGGTCCCCACTTTTCCGGATCATGCTCCAATCTCCCGCGTATTGTTCAGGACAAGGCTGGGCGGACTTCCGCGACCGCAGCGCCCTTCGGTCCCCAGCGCGTGAAGATGACGCTCGCGGCGGACAGCACGCCGAGCACCACCATGGAAGCCGCCGCCAGCGCGAAGAAGTTCGCGGCGGTCGCGGCGTACGTCGACAACCACCAGCCGCCGGCGGCCACGAACACCAGCCGCGCGGTTTGCGCCAGCACCGGCCCCAAAACCTTCGCCGCGCCCTGCGAGGAGAAATACATCGAGATCGACAGCCCGAGGAAGGCGTACATCGGCGCTGCGGTCGACAGATATTGCCGGCTGGCGGCGCGCACGCTTTCGTCCTTGGTGAAGATGTTGACCCAGAGATCGGGATAGATCGCGATCACGGTGGCGACCATGCCTACCGACAGGAACGCGACACAACCCGCGGTCCAGGCGATCCGCCGCGCCCGCGCCACCCGCCGCGCACCGATCGCCATCCCGACCATCGGCACCGAGGCGATGCCGACCGCGAACGCGATCGAGGTCAGCATGAATTCGAGCCGCGCGCCGACGCCGTAGCCGGCGAGGATTTCGGTGCCGAACTGCGCCAGCATGTGGGTAAAGATGGTGACGGTGAGCACCGACTGCAGCGGCGAGAAACAGGAGACGGCGCCGACCTTCAGGATATCGAAAAACATCGACCACCGGATGCGAAGGCCCCTGATCTTGGGAACCACGCGCGCGCGTCCGGAAAAGACGTACCATGCCATCACAGATACGCTGATCACGTAGGCGACCAGCGACCCGGCGGCAACGCCGCGCATGCCGAATGACGGGATCGGTCCGAGGCCGAGGCCGAGAATGCCGCCGAGAATGATCTGGCAGGTGGCGGAAGACAGCATCAGCAGCGACGGCAGCTTCATGTTGCCGGTGCCGCGCAGGATTCCCGCGAACGTGTTCATCAGCCAGGGCACCACGGCGCCGCCGAAAAAGATCTGCACATAGCCGATGGCGTAAGCCAGCACATTGCCGCGGCCACCGAGCATTTCCAACAGCCTCGGCCCGAAGATCAGCATGCCCAGCATGAACGCCAGTCCGAGGCAGATGCCGATCAACAGCGCATGCGCCGCCAGCGTCGATGCGCGGTCGATGTCGCCGGCGCCGAGCGCACGCGCGATCGCCGACGCCACGCCGCCGCCCATCGCGCCGCCCGACATGGTCATGGTCAGGATCACGAACGGGAACACCAGCGCCATCGCCGCCAGCGATTCGACGCCGAGCCGGCCGATATAGGAGGTTTCCGCGATCACCACGCAGGTGCCGGCTGAGAGCGCGATCACGTTCGGCCATGCCAGCCACAACAGCGTGCGCAGGATCGGGCCCTCGACCAGCGCATTCTTCACCGGCGCTTCGGGCGGCGGAAGCGGTCGTTCGTCGTCGTCTACGGGGATTTCGGCGACACCGATATCGGACATTTCTTCTCCCTGGGCCCGATCTGGTTGCCGCGCCGTGGGTTTCCTAGCACGGCAATCGCAGATCCCCTGTGCAATGGGCGCAATGGGGGCCTGCGCGATTGCAGGCGAGCGCGGATCCGTTCTCCCCGCTTGCCGGGGAGAACGAGAAGCAGAGAGCGTGCTCTGCCGTCAGCCGATCGACCAGACGAAGGGCTGCCTGCCGTCTGTCGCCGGTTTCAAATGCACGGGAATGTGACGCCCGCAGCCGGCCGCAAGCCCCTCGAACAATCCTTCGAGGACCCTGGCGCAGGCCGGGTGATAGTCGCCGACATCGGCCATCAGCTTCCAGGTCTGCTGCCGGATCTCGAAGACGCCACCGGAATCGTCAATGCCGGCAGTATCGTCCTGCGCTTCCAGCAACGTGTGCAGGAAAACCGCGAACTCCCTGGCGGATCCCCGGTTCGCAGCGAAGCTGCGCGCGATCTCGTCGAAATACTGCATGCCGATCAGTTTGCCGGTCAGATGCAGCAGGTAGCCGGCGTCTTCGGGGCCGAACACTTGCACCAGGACCGGTGCCGCGGTCTTCACATATTCCATGGCGTAGTTGCGATAGGCTTTTTCGAGCCGCGGCTTCGGCCAGCTCGCAACCGGCAGCGCCGGCGCGGTGGCGGGATCGAACAAGGGCGCTTCGAGATGGCGCGCGAACTTGAGCCGCGCATCGATCTCGAGCGGGTGGTCGTATTCGCAGTAATAGCCTTCCAGCCCGTCCTGGCCGTCGACGCTCTGCTTGGTGCAGACGAAGCCGAGCTTCAGATTGCCCAGCGCGACGCCGTTATTGGCATGCCAGCCGCGCAGCATCGCCCGCGACACTTCGCCGGGCACGCCGCAGATCGCGGTGCCGCGCCAGATCCAGCGCGGCGGCGGATAGCGGATCCAGGCCTTGCGATCGGTCTCGTACATGTATTCGACATGGACGCCGCCGATCCAGTTGGAGAGATAGTGATACTGCGCCGCCGCCACCGCCGGCGGCAGATGGCTGAGGCCGAGTTTTTCCAGGCCGGGCAGGAAGCGCTCCTGCTGCTGGCGGCGAAACACCCGGAACACGAATTCCGCGGCGTCCGCCGTGCCGCGCCGCGTCACCACGGTCAGAATGAGGCCGGTGAAAACGGCGTGATAGAGATCGGCGACGCTGCGCCATTTCAGCCACTGCGCCTCGCGCGCGCCGTCGGTCGCCTCGGTCATCGCCATCCCCGAACCCTTGTCACCGTGAGCTTGTGCCACGTTTGTCGATTCACACGAAAATCATGGCCGACGAAGGTCGGCCGTCCGGCGTTATAGTCGCGATATGCGGGGAGCCGCCATGTGCGAAAATCTTCTGGCAGCGATGTGCATCGGGGCACTGGCGCCGCCGCTTGCCGCTTGCAACGAACAGGTTGCCGCAGCGAGCGCAACCCGGCGTTCAGACCACCTTGCCGAAAACGGCGCCAATCCCGGCCGTCAGTGCCATCGCGAAAGCCCCCCAGAACGTCACGCGCAGGGTCGGCTTCACCAGGCCAGCGCCTCCGGCCTTCGCACCGATCGCGCCGAGCAGGGCAAGGAACAGCAACGATCCAACCGACACGACCGGGATCAAGACGCTGGATGGCGAAACCAGGACGAGCGCGAGCGGCGCCGCGGCCCCTACGGAGAAGGTCGCGGCCGATGCCAGCGCCGCCTGCACCGGACGCGCAGTCGTAATCTCGGAAATGCCGAGTTCCTCCCGCGCATGCGCGGCGAGGGCGTCCTTCGCCATCAATTGCTTCGCCACCTCGCGGGCGAGATCGGCCTCGACGCCGCGTACGACATAGAGCTGCGCCAGTTCTTCCCGCTCGAACTGGGGATCGTCCGCCAACTCCCGCTTCTCGCGCGCGAGGTCGGCATGCTCGGTATCGGACTGCGAACTGACCGAGACATATTCGCCGGCCGCCATCGACATCGCGCCGGCGACCAGCCCGGCGACGCCGGTCAACAGGATATCATTCCGGGAAGCAGCCGCCGACGCCACACCCAGCACCAGGCTGGCAGTCGAGATGATTCCATCGTTGGCGCCGAGCACCGCCGCCCGCAGCCAGCCGATGCGCTCGACAAGGTGGCTCTCGCGATGCAGACGGCTCATTTTCAAACTTTCTGCGGCGGCGTTCGCTCGCGCACACCCGTTGGTTCGGACAGCTTCCCAAGGGGGCACGCTTTCGGCGATGATCTGAATCAATATCAGAGGATTGCAGTCACACCATCAGAAAGATCGTTCTTGCCTGGAGCAGCGGAAGCCGGTCCTTCGCATTGCGTCTGATCCCGGGCCCGGTCGCGGCCTGGGCCGGCGCCCCGCCGATGCGATAGGCGCCCCGCCCCTCATCGCGAAGAAGTATTCCTCATAACGGGAATGCCGCGTGGCTTCGAATGGCATCAGCCGTCGTTCACCGCTGGAAGACGTAGGTGCCGGGCGCGTCCGCGATCGGCGCAAAGCCTTTCCCGGCGGCGCCCATGGCAGGCGGCGGCACGCGTTCCGGCGCGGAATGGCCGGCGAGCCAATTGGCCCAGTCTTCCCACCAGGACCCCTCTTTCGATAGCGCCGCGACAGCCCATTCGTCCGGGTCGAGACAAATATCGTCGGCACGCCTCAAAGCGATGCGGAAATGCCGGTGCGGATGGCCGGGCTCGCTGACGATGCCGGCGTTGTGGCCGCCGCTCGTGAGCACGAAGGTGACGTCGGTGTCGGTGTGATAGTGGATCTTGTAGACCGACCGCCATGGCGCCACATGATCGCGTTCGGTTCCGACGACGAACATCGGTGCGCGGATGTTCTGGAGCGCTGCCGCGTGTCCATCGACCATGAGGTTGCCGGCCGCGAGTTGGTTATCGAGATAGAGCCGTTGCAGATACTCCGCATGCATCCTGTAGGGCATGCGGGTGGAGTCCGCGTTCCACGCCATCAGATCGGTCATCGGCGTCCGCTCGCCCATCAGGTAGTCGCGCACCAGCCGCGACCAGATCAGGTCGTTGGTGTGCAGAAGCTCGAAGGAGCCCGCCATCTGATCTGCGGAGAGGTAGCCCTTGTTCCACATCAGGCTCTCCAGAAAATGCATCTGGCTGTGGTCGATGAAGAGGGCGAGTTCGCCGGGCTCGGTGAAGTCAATCTGGGCTGCGAACAGCGTAACCGTCGCCAGGCGGTCGTCGCCGGCGCGCGCCCTGGCGGCGGCGGCGATCGACAGCAGCGTTCCGCCGAGGCAATACCCGGCCGCATGGATCTTGCGCCCGGGAACGGTGGCGCTGACGGCCGCAAGCGCGGCCATGACGCCGCTATGCCGGTAATCGTCCATGGTGAGATCGCGATCTTCGGCGCCTGGATTGCGCCAGGAGATGCAGAACACGGTGTGGCCCTGTCCGACCAGGTAGCGGACGAGCGAATTCTGCGGCGACAGGTCGAGGATGTAGTATTTCATGATCCAGGCCGGCACGATCAGCACCGGCTCGGCCATCACCGTCTCCGTCGATGGCGCATATTGAATCAGTTCGATCAGGTGGTTCCGGTAAACGACCTTTCCCGGCGTGACGGCAACGTTTTTGCCAACCTGGAAATTCTCGGTGCCCGCCGGGGGCTGCCTGGAGACGAGCCGGCTGACATCCTCCACCCAGTTCTGGAACCCGCGGACAAAGTTGGCCCCGCCGGTCTCGATGGTCTTCTCGATCACTTCGGGGTTGGTGAACGGGAAGTTCGATGGCGAGAACATGTCGAGGAACTGACGCGCGGCGAAAGACACCACGTCTTCATGATGCGGCGTGACGCCGGGCACTTCGCGGGTGACGTTGTGCCACCATTGCTGATTGAGCAGGAAGGCCTGGGCCAGGAAATTATACGGTTGTTTGCGCCAGCCCTCGGCGGCGAACCGGTAATCACCCGGCAACGGCTCGATGCACGGCGGCGCATCGGGATTGCGCGCTGCCGCTGCGCAATGAGCCAGCAGACGACCCGCTTTCCGCGACGCCTTGTCGATCAGTTCCAGGCGTTTTCCGGGAGCCGACGCGAGATGAATGAACCAATCGAAGTAGGCAAGGGCCAGCGACGCCGGCGAAAGCCCTCCCGTCGCCTGGGCGGTAAGGGCTTCGCGCATCCGGTCGATGGCGCGGAAGGCTTCGCTGCCGACGCTTTCCTCGACCGGCGGCAACGATACCGCCGGAATCAGATTCATCTTTGCCGCAGGGTTTATCACTTGCTTCATGGATATCAGCCCTTCTCAAAGCTGTGGGCGTCCATTCACCCGGCGCCATCAAACCTTCTGGCGAGCGCATATTACCAGTCGATAGCTTTCCGGACCGACGCGCTTTCGGCAATGATCTGAATCAATATTAAGAGATTGCAGTTACTCACCGCACCGACGGGCGAGCCGTTCTGTGCTTATACGCGAAAATGCTTCGACAGCTTCAGGCCCTGGGCCTGATAGTTGGAGCCGATGCGCTGGCCGTACATGGCGTCGGGCCGGGCCAGCATTTTCTCATACACCAGCCGGCCGACGATCTGGCCGTGCTCGAGGATGAACGGCACCTCGCGCGAGCGCACTTCCAGCACCGCGCGCGAGCCCTGCCCGCCGGCGCCGGCATAGCCGAAGCCGGGATCGAAGAACCCGGCATAATGGACGCGGAATTCGCCGACCAGCGGATCGAACGGCACCATTTCGGCGGCGTAATCCGGCGGCACCTGTACGGCCTCTTTCGACGCCAGGATGTAGAACTCGCCGGGATCGAGAATCAGGCTGCCGTCGGGCCGCGCCGCGATCGGCTCCCAGAACTCACCGACCGCATAGCCGCCGCGGCGGTCGATATCGACCACGCCGGTGTGGCGCTTGGCGCGGTAGCCGACAAAACCATTGGCATTCTCGCCTGACAGGTCGACGCTCAGCGCCACGCCGTCGACGAGATCGGCGTCGTCGACGTCGACCAGCCGCTCCGCGTCATGCAGCGCCTCGAGTTCATCGGCATTGAGGATGGCGTCGCCGGTGCGGAAGCGGACCTGGCTCAGCCGCGAGCCCTCCCGCAGCAGCACCGGAAATGTCTTCGGGCTGATCTCAGCATAAAGCGGGCCGTGATAGCCGGCGCCGATCATGTCGAAGCGACGGGTGCCGTCCGCGATCACGCGGGTGAACACGTCGAGCCGCCCGGTCGAGCTTTTCGGATTGGCGGCGGCGACGATTTGCTGCGGCAGCGCGAGACTTTCCAGCAGCGGCACGATGTAGACGCAGTTGGTCTCCAGCACCGCGCCGTCCGTCAAATCGATTTCGTGCAGTTTCAGCTCATCGATGCGCTCGGCCACCGTGGCGCCCGGTCCCGGCAGGAAGCTGGCGCGCACCCGGTAGGCGACGTCGCCGAGCCGCAGATCGAGGCTCGCCGGCTGAATCTGGCTTTCGACGAAGGGGTACGCCGGCAGGATCAGGCCGGCATCCGCCATCGCCGCGATCAGGCGGTCGGGCAGAATGCCATTGGCGTCGGGCGGAAGCGTGAAGGTCACGGGTAGGGTCCTCAGGATGGCCGGGCTTCCGCCATCCAGACGCTGAAAATACGGACTTTTACCGGTTATCCGATGGCCGCCTTGACTGAAAGGGCGCAAGCGAATATCAGCATGACTTATCCCGTGGTGATTTGAGCCGGCCGGCTTGCAGCCACGTTAAATAAGTCGCTAAACAGGCCGGGGACAGTGTGATCCCGGCCTGTGGAATTTTTCCAGGCCGGTTTTTTTGTGACCATTTTCATGGGTGGTCACGATGGAGGTCACATGTCTGAGACTAAATCCACCGCCCGCTACCGCCCCGAAACCCGGCTGGTGCATTCCGGAGCCCTGCGCTCGCAATTCGGCGAAACGTCGGAAGCGCTGTTCCTGACCCAGGGCTTCATCTACGACAGTGCCGAGCAATGCGAGGCGCGGTTCAAGGGCGAGGATCCCGGCTTTCTCTATTCGCGCTTTTCCAACCCCAACATCTCGATGTTCGAGCGCCGCATGATCGAGCTCGAGGGCGCCGAAGCGGCGCGCGCCACCGCCACCGGCATGGCCGCGGTGACCACGGCCATCCTCGCGCCGCTGAAGGCCGGCGATCACGTGGTGGCGGCGAAGGCGATGTTCGGTTCCTGCCGCTATGTGGTGGAAGACCTGCTGCCGCGCTATGGCATTTCGTCCACGCTGGTCGACGGCCTCGATCTCGACCAGTGGAAAAAGGCGATGCGGCCGAACACCAGGACCTGCTTCCTGGAGAGCCCGACCAATCCGACGCTCGACGTGCTCGACATCTCGGCGATTGCCGAGATCGCACATGCCGGCGGCGCGCGGCTGATCGTCGACAATGTGTTTGCGACGCCGATCTGGCAAAGCCCGCTGACACTGGGCGCCGATGTCGTGGTCTATTCGGCGACCAAGCACATCGACGGCCATGGCCGCTGCCTCGGCGGCATCATCCTGTCGTCGGAAGCGTTCATTGCCGAGCACATCCACAACTTCATGCGCCAGACCGGCCCGTCGATGTCGCCGTTCAACGCCTGGGTGCTGCTGAAGGGGCTGGAGACGCTGGCGGTCCGCGTCCGCGCCCAGACCGAAACCGCATCGGCGATCGCCGATGTGCTGGCGCAGCATCCGAAGATCTCGCGGCTGATCTATCCCGGCCGATCCGATCATCCGCAGGCCGCTTTGGTGAAGAAGCAGATGCGCGCCGGATCGACGCTGGTCGGCTTCGAGGTCAAGGGCGGCAAGGCGGCGGCGTTCCGCACGCTCAACGCGCTGAAGATTTCGCGGATCTCCAACAATCTCGGCGACGCCAAGAGCCTCGTCACCCATCCTGCGACCACCACGCATCAGCGGCTGACGCCGGAGGCGCGCGCCGAACTCGGGATCAGCGAGGGTTTTATTCGCTTCTCGGCGGGGCTCGAACATCGCGACGATCTGATCGAGGATTTGCAGGGAGCGCTGGAGCAGGCGTGAAGAGGGCGAATGGCGAATGGCGAGTAGAAAATAGCTACCCTATTCGCTACTCCCTATTCGCCCGCCTCACATCGGCCGGTAGGCCTGTACGTTGGACGGCACGTTGACGCCGAGCTTGAGCTGTCCGACCGACTTGATGATGTCGTCACCGAGCAGCTGGGCGAAGCAGGCGTAGCCCCAGTCGCTCATATGCAGGCCGTCGGCGATCACGAAATTGTCCATCGGGATCAACTGCTTTTCGTGCCAGTCGCGCATCACCTCGAAGCGCGGGAAGATGCCGACGTGACGCAGCTCGGCCACCCCGTTGAGCAGCTTGATCATCTTGCCGGCGCTTTCCGCGCGCTCGTTGACCGCCGGCGAATATTGCGGATCGACCAGCACCAGATCGGCGCCGGCGGCCTGAATCCGCGCGACGCCTTCCTCGACCAGCTTGATGGTCTCGGTGGGATCGAGATTACGCAGCACCGCGTTGGTGCCGACCTGCCAGATCACCAGGTCCGGCTTCATGTCGAGCACGGCGGTCTGCAGCCGTTTCATCATTTCGGGCGCGTCTTCGCCGCCCTGGCCGCGATTGATCACGGTGATATCGGCGGTCGGATATTGCCGGCGCAACTGCGCCGCCAGCCGGTTGGGATAGGTGAATTCGGGCGAGGTCGAGCCGTAGCCTGAGGTCGAGGACGAGCCGAACGCGATGATCACCACCGGCTCCCCGGCGGCGAGCTTGCCCGCGACATGCGGCAGCGAGCCCATCTTTCTGGCGCCGCCCTTCGGCGGCAGGCAGGGAACGCGGTTGAAGATGTCGCTGGCCGCTCTCGCGACTTCCTTGACCTTGTCGATCGCGTTGGAAGTGAGGCTCTTTTGCTGCGGCGGTTTGGCAGGATCGGGATGGGCAGCCTGGGCGGTTTGCGCCCGCGCGGGCGCCATCGAGCCCGGTGCCAGCAGTACGAGCGCCGCAACGGCGGGCGCGGCCAGAAATGCCCTTCGGCAAAAAGGGCGGTAGCAACTCATTGACGTCATTGACGCTGTATCCTCAATTCTGCTGCGTCGGGCTCACATGCGCCGCCTCGATCACGAATTTCGACAGCGCGCGGCCGAGGCAATCGTGCACGCGCTTGGCAAGGTCGAGACCATGCGACGTGCTGAACAGGTCGAAATCCCCGGAGTCGCTCCAGTGATG
>JBAQER010000067.1:0-22508 GCA_049286845.1 Bradyrhizobium sp. | reverse complement strand
GAAGAAACGCTTCGGCCGCTGCAGCGCATTGGCATCGACACCGCCGGTCAGCACCTTGCCGGATGACGGCACCACGGTGTTGTAGGCCCGCCCCAGGCGCGTGATCGAGTCGAGCAGGATCACCACGTCGCGGCCATGTTCGACCAGCCGCTTGGCCTTCTCGATCACCATCTCGGCGACCTGGACGTGACGCACGGCAGGCTCGTCGAAGGTCGACGAGACGACTTCGCCCTTCACCGAGCGCTGCATGTCCGTGACTTCTTCCGGACGTTCGTCGATCAACAGCACGATCAGATAGCATTCCGGATGATTGGCCGTGATCGAATGCGCGATGTTCTGCATCAGCACGGTTTTGCCGGTGCGCGGCGGCGCCACGATCAGAGCGCGCTGGCCCTTGCCGATCGGCGCCACGATGTCGATAACCCTTGCAGAAAGGTCCTTTCTGGTGGGGTCTTCGAGCTCGAGCCGGAAGCGCTGATCGGGAAACAGCGGCGTCAAATTGTCGAAATTGACCTTGTGCTTGGACTTCTCCGGGTCCTCGAAATTCAGCGTGTTGACCTTCAGCAGCGCAAAATAGCGTTCGCCTTCCTTTGGGCTGCGGATGTGGCCTTCGATGGTGTCGCCGGTGCGAAGTCCGAATCGACGGATCTGCGATGGCGATACGTAGATATCATCCGGGCCCGGCAGATAATTGGCATCCGGCGAGCGCAGAAATCCAAAGCCATCGGAGAGAACCTCAACGACACCTTCGCCGATGATGTCGGTTTCCTGGATCGCGAGTTGCTTGAGAATGGCGAACATCAGCTCCTGCTTCCGCATGGTGCTGGCGTTTTCGACCCCTTTTTCTTCCGCGAACGAGACGAGCTCGGCTGCCGTTTGGGATTTGAGGTCTTGAAGTTTTATTTCCCGCATTGGGGTGGTCCTGTGGAGTAGCTAGGGAAGGGTTGCGAGGTGGCTATGAGGAAAAGCGGACGCAGAGAAAGGAAGGTCCGCAGGTCTAAGCAAGGAAAGCGCCGGAGAGGCTTCAAACCTGATGCGGCGGCCGGTTCGATGGGAAAACCGGAACGCGACCACATCCGCCTGCGTGGGGTGGGATTTGACTAATATAGAAAATCGCCGAGCCTTCCGCAAGCAGCTCCGGGCTTGGGGTCCTGGCGACGATTGCACTCAAAACGGCTTCACGATCACGAAAACCACGATTCCGATCATCAGGACCGTCGGTACCTCGTTGATAATGCGGTAAAATTTCTGGCTCCTGATGTTCCGATCGGCGGCGAAATCTTTCACCCAACGGGCAAAAAACCCGTGGACACCGGACAGCACGATCACCAGCAGAAACTTCACGTGGAACCAGCCGGCCGAAAGCCAATGCCCGCTCCAGGCGAGATACAATCCGGCGAGCCACGCGATGATCATGGCCGGGTTGATAATCGCCTTCAGCAACCGCCGTTCCATGATCTTGAAGGTCTCGGACTGCTTCGATCCGGTCTCGGCGTCGCAATGGTAAACGAACAGTCGCGGCAAATAGAGCATCCCGGCCATCCAGGAGATGACCGCGATCACATGCAGCGCCTTGATCCATTCGTACATCGAAGAGCTCTACCTTGCGTGGGATCGGAGACATATCCGCAAGCAGGCCTTTTCTAAACTAATAATTTTAGAATCTTAGGTTTGAGTCTAAGTAGCGGTGGATTAGGCCCACGCAAATTTGTCCCGCTCTTCTCCCTGGATGTTCACATTCATCAACATTTCCGGCAGCATCTCAGGCCATCGGAATAATGCCACTTACCTCAACGGCTTGCGCAATGCTGTGGCGAGCTTATCAAGAGACAAGTCCACATAATCTCATTATCATCGAGGCAAGCGAGCGGACTTTTCCATTTTATGAGGCCTGTGAAGAAAATACCGGGTTATCCCTGAGCCATCGGCCAGGACTCGATTCTCTCGGGTAAGCTCCACAGCGATTCACAGGATACACAGGGGTCTTGGTGCCTACGACCGGCAATTATTTTCATCTTCATCTGGTCTCCGATTCTACCGGCGAGACGCTGATTACCGTGGCGCGCGCGGTGGCCGCGCAATATGCCAATGTGACGCCGGTCGAACACGTCTATCCCCTGGTGCGCAGCCAGAAGCAGCTCGACCGCGTGCTCGATGAAATCGAGGAAGCTCCGGGGATTGTGCTCTTTACCTTGCTGGAAAAGGATCTGGTCGGCCGGCTGGAAGCCAAGTGCAAGGAGATGAACATTCCGAGCCTGTCGATCATAGGGCCGGTCATGCAGTTGTTTCAGGCCTATCTCGGCGCCGCGACGACGGGGCGCGTCGGCGCGCAGCACACCTTGAATGCGGAATATTTCAAGCGCATCGACGCGCTGAACTACACGATGATGCACGATGACGGCCAGCATGTCGAAGGACTGGAAGAGGCCGATGTAGTGCTAGTCGGCGTGTCCCGTACCTCGAAAACCCCGACCTCGATCTATCTTGCCAACCGCGGCATCCGCACGGCGAATGTTCCGCTGGTGCCGAGTATCCCGATCCCGCATCAACTGGAGACGCTGAAAAAGCCGCTGGTGGTCAGCCTCCATGCCACGCCCGAGCGGTTGATCCAGGTGCGGCAGAACCGGCTCTTGAGTATGGGTGACCGCGACAACGACAACTATATCGATCGTCAGGCCGTTACCGATGAGGTCGCTTTTGCGCGGCGATTGAGCGCAAAATTCAACTGGGCGCAGCTCGACGTAACGCGGCGATCGATCGAGGAAAGTGCCGCTGCTGTCATGAAGCTGTTCACCGACCGGCAGCGGCAGCGGTTGTCCGAATGACGCCGTGGCGCGGCAGAAATCCGTTGATCCTGGCCTCGAAAAGCCGCGCGCGACAAATGCTGCTGGCCAATGCCGGCTTTCGTTGCGAAGCCGTTCCGGCCGAAATCGATGAGCGCGGCGCACAGCAAGCTTCCGGCCTGTCGGCGCCCGGTGAAATAGCGGCCTTGCTGGCGCGCGAGAAAGCGCTTTGGGTTTCGGTCCGTCATCCCCGCGGATATGTCATCGGCGCCGATCAGACGCTGGCGCTGGAACAGCGGCTATTCAGCAAGCCGGCCGGGCGCGCCCAGGCCGCCGAGCAATTGCGCGACCTTGCCGGCCGCAGCCACGAACTGCACTCCGCCGTTGCCGTGGCGCGCGACGGCAAGATATTGTTCGAAGCCGTTGCCGTGGCGCGAATGACCATGAGGCAGCTGAGCGGCGCTGAAATCCGAGCCTATCTGGATGAGGCGGGCGAGGCCGTGATATCGAGCGTCGGCGCCTACCAGCTCGAAGGACTTGGCGTGCATTTGTTCGAACGCATCGAAGGTGATCATTTCACCATCCTCGGGCTGCCGCTGTTGCCGTTGCTGGCGTTTCTGCGCAGCGAGCGGCTGCTCGGCGTTTAATAGGAATGCTCGGACGACAGGTGATAAGTTGAATGATAATTCTGGGGCTGACCGGTTCGATCGGAATGGGCAAATCGACCACCGCGAAACTGTTCGCGGAAGCCGGCGTCCCGGTCTACGACGCCGATGCCACGGTTCACAAATTATACGAGGGCGAGGCGGTACCCGCGATCGAGGCGGCATTTCCGGGCACGACTTCGGACGGCAAGGTGGATCGCCAGAAACTCTCGGCGCGGGTGGTGCATGATCCGGCGGCGATGAAGCAGCTCGAGCAGATCGTTCACCCGATGCTGGGCGCCTCGCGGCAGAAATTCTTCGAGGAGGCCGGGCAGGCCGGCGCGCCGGTCGTCGTGGTTGACGTGCCCTTGCTGTTCGAGACCGGCGGCGAGAAGCGCGTCGATGCGGTGGTGGTGGTGACAACCTCGCCGGAAAACCAGCGTGAGCGAATCATGGCGCGCGGCACCATGACCAGCGAAGCGCTCGATTCGATCCTGGCGCGGCAACTGCCCGACGCCGAAAAACGCAAGCGCGCGGATTTCGTGGTGGATACGTCGGACGGTCTCGACCCGGTGCGGGCGCAAATCCGCGACATTCTGCGAGAGGTTGTTAAAATGCCGAAACGGCGGACATGATTCGCCGCTTTTGCGGACCGGACAGATGCGCGAAATCGTTCTCGATACCGAAACCACCGGCCTCGACCCGCTGCGCGGCGACCGGCTGGTCGAGATCGGCTGTGTCGAGATCATCAACCGGATGCCGACCGGACAGACCTTTCACCGGCATATTAATCCCGAGCGCGACATGCCGGCCGAGGCCTTCGCCGTGCACGGTCTGTCCAGCGAATTCCTCGCCGACAAGCCGCTGTTCGTTCATGTGGTCGAGGAGTTCCTGGAATTCATCGGCGATGCGCCGCTGGTGATTCACAACGCATCCTTCGATATCGGCTTCATCAATGCCGAGCTCGACCGCATCCGGCGGCCGGCGATCGCACGCGATCGGCTGGTCGACACGCTGCTGCTGGCGCGACGCAAGCATCCGGGCGTCTCGAACCGTCTCGACGATCTCTGCTCGCGCTATGCGATCGACAATTCCCGCCGCACCAAGCACGGCGCCTTGCTCGACGCCGAGCTGTTGGCCGAGGTCTATATCGACCTGATCGGAGCCCGGCAGTCGCAACTGATTCTGGCAACCGAGGTCCGCGAAGCCCGCGCCGGCGGGCACGGCGAAATGCCGCGGCGGATCCGCGAGGTGGCGCTGGCGCCGCGGGTCAGCGATGAAGATCGCGCAGCCCATCGGGCCTTTGTCGCCACGCTGGGCGACAAGCCGATCTGGAACGATTTTCTGGGCGGTTGACCCGCGTCAGCTCGGCTTTGCCTGCGAGGCCTGGGCCGCAGCCTGCCGCTCCAGGTTCTGCCGGTACAATCCGACGAAATCGACCGGATCCAGCATCAGCGGCGGGAAACCGCCGTCACGCACCGAAGTCGCGATGATCTCGCGCGCGAACGGGAACAACAGCCGCGGGCATTCGATCATGACCAGCGGGTGCAGGTTTTCCTTGGGCACGTTGACGATGCGGAACACGCCGGCATAGGCGAGATCGAAGCTGAACATCACCTTGCCGTCGTTTTCAGCCTTGCCCTCGACCGAAAGCGTCACTTCGAACTCATTTTCGGCGATATTATTGGCGCTGACGTTGATCTGGATGTTGATTGCGGGCTGCTGTTGCTGCGGCGCCAGCGAGGCCGGCGCGTTCGGATTTTCGAACGACAGGTCCTTGGTGTACTGCGCCAGCACGTTCAACTGAGGAGGGGCCGCCTCGGGGGGCGCGCCGTTGCCGTTGGTCATGAAAATCTCTCCTGGAGCCGAGCGGGGCCGGCTATGCGTCTGAATTCGCTCGTGAGGCGCGAAAACGCCTTTGTCGGGGCGAGTGGCTATCATAGCCCCACCTCGGTCCACAAGGACGACAATCGCCTGTGTCCGGTTAAGGTAACTTGGGGGGCAGCGCGCTCCCGGGGATCCGGTCCATGAGGGCGGGCCGGACCCCCGGGGTAAGCCCTAAATTGTTGAATATGCGCGATTTCCGGGCACGATCGGGGTTTCCCCTTGGGTCCAAAACGCGCTACATTCATCCGTGGCAAAGGGCGCCATTGGCCGGGCCAGATTTCGTGCCTACATGCTGCAGACCCAACCGATGATGCAATCTCTGCCGTTCCGGAGGGAACGCTCTACCGCCGGACCCGTTGCCGGCGTGAGAACAAGAAAGCGAATGCGACGTGGATATTTACACCATCATCTTTCTGGCGCTGGCGGTCTTCATCTTCCTGCGTCTGCGTAACGTTCTCGGGCAGCGCACCGGAAGCGAACGGCCGCCCTTCGATCGCGCAGCGCGCAACGTCCTGCAGGGCACGCAGGACAATAACGTGGTGCCGATGCCGGGTGCGGTGATCGACCAGGCGCCGCTGGCGCCGACCGCGGAGGTGACGCCGCCGACCGACCGCTGGAAGGGGCTGACCGAGCCGGGCACGCCGCTGGCACAGGGGCTCGACGCCATTGCCGCCCAGGACTCCTCGTTCGATCCGCGGCATTTCCTCAGCGGCGCGAAGAGCGCCTACGAGATGATCGTGCTGGCTTTCGCCAATGGCGACCGCCGCGCGCTGAAGGACCTCTTGTCATCCGAGGTCTATGAGAGTTTCGAGTCCGTGATCAAGGATCGCGAAAAGCACGAGCAGAAGACGGAAACGCGGTTTGTCTCGATCGACAAGGCCGAGCTCGTTGGTGCCGAAGCCCGCGACCGCGCGGCGCAGCTGACCGTCCGTTTCGTGTCACAGATGGTCTCGGTGACCCGAGACAAGGCCGGAACGATCGTCGACGGCAATCCGGACAAGGTTGCAGACATTACCGATGTTTGGACCTTCGCCCGCGACGTCACCTCACGCGATCCGAACTGGAAGCTGGTTGGCACCGGCAGCGCCAGCTAACGCGCGCGGCGTCAAGCGTTACGCCGCCGCGTTTTGTGCGATCGCCGTCGCATTGTCACTGGCGACTTTGAGCGCGTTCGCCGCGCATCGTGCTCACAAGCCGCACAGCGCGCGTCCGCATCTTCCGAATATCCGTGCCGTCCCGTATCCCCGTCTTGCCTGGCCGCTTGAAATCAGCGGCAGCCAATATGCGCCGGTCGCATGGGCCGATGTCGCCGGCTGGCGCGAGGACGATCATCTCGCTGGCTACAAGGCCTTTCGCGTGAGCTGCAGGCCGATAGCGGCGCAACTAAAACCTCCTTCCGACCCAAAGGCCCTCGGCACGTCGTTGCGCGACCCCTGCGGGACCGCCAAAGGTCTCGACCTCACCGAGGGTGCCAGGGCCAAAGCCTTTTTCGAGGAACATTTTCTGCCGCTGCGGATCTCGCGTCTCGGCGAAGCCGAAGGGTTCGTTACCGGATACTACGAGCCCGTGATCGACGGCTCCAGGACCCAGACCGATGTCTACACCGTGCCGGTCTATCGCCGCCCCTCCAACCTGTTCGTGCGCGGCACCAGTCAAAGTTCGGCTGGACTGCCCAACAAGGGGCAGGTGTATCGCAAGATCGGCCGCCGCAAGCTTGTGCCCTATTACGATCGCGGCGAGATCGAGGACGGCGCGATTGCCGGCCGTGGGCTCGAGATCTGCTGGCTCAAGAACCAGACCGACTTGCTGTTCACGCAGATCCAGGGCTCTGCACGGGTGAAACTCGAAGACGGGTCTACCATCCGCATCAACTACGACGCACACAACGGCTATCCCTATACGCCGGTCGGCCGCATCCTGATCGAACGCAACATCATCCCGAAGGATCAGATGTCGATGCAGAAGATCAGGGAGTGGATGGAGCAGAACCCCGACGGCGCCAACGAATTGCGCCGGCAGAACCGCTCTTACGTGTTCTTTCGCGAAGTGAACCTCTCCGACAAGGACGAGGCGGTGGGTGCGCAGGGCGTCCCGCTGACCCCGGGCCGGTCGATCGCCGTCGACAAGGCGCTGCATGTCTATGGCACGCCGTTCTTCATCGAGGGCGAGCTGCCGATCGAATCCGAGCTATCGAAGACGCCGTTCCGCCGGCTGATGATCGCGCAGGACACGGGCTCGGCGATCGTCGGTCCGGCGCGCGCCGATCTCTATTTCGGCGCCGGCGCCGAGGCCGGAAAAGTATCCGGCCGGATGCGGCACAATGCGCGCTTCGTCATCCTGATTCCGAAGAGCCTCGATCCGGTGGCGCGGGGCCGCAAAATGCCGGTGCCGGACGAGCGGCCGTCGGAGAAGATCGCAAAGCTGTTTCCGCAGGTCGATCCCTTGAAGAATCAGCCCAAGGATCAGGCCAAGGACCAGAAGAACGGCACCAGGCCGACCGACGCTTCCGCGGCTGCCGGCTCGAAGGCTGCTGTCGTCGCCAGGGAACCCGCGAAGAACGGCGCTCCTGCGGCGGTCGCGCCGTCTGCGACGACCCGGACGGCGGTGGCGAAACCGGTGCCGTTGCCGGAAGCGCGGCCCAACATCGCGCCGAGCCGTGAAGCGCGCCGCCATCGACATTACCGCCATTACCGCCGCGTTCGATGAAGCGTCCGAACCCGATCCCGGAATTATCCGCGCCGCCGCGGCGCAAGCGTGGCCTGAGCGAGGAAGAACGCGCGCTGTGGGAGAGCGTCGCCAAGCAAACAAAACCGCTACGCAAAAAGCCGCGCGCCGCCAAGGCGCATGGTGTGGCACCGGATCCGGAAACGCCGGCCGCCGCAACATCCGCAAACCCGCCGAAGCACCTTTCGCCCGCCAGGATTCCGCGCGCGCCGAAACCGGCGTTGCCGCCGGCGGCGCCGCCGCTGGCGCCGCTCGGGCGTCGCGAGCGCTCGCAGCTGTCGCGAGGGCGGAAGGAGATCGATGCCCGGCTCGATCTGCACGGCATGACGCAGACGCGCGCCCACCGCGCGTTGTTCGGATTCCTGCAACGCGCCCACAGCGACGGCCTGACCTTCGTACTCGTCATCACCGGTAAGGGCAAAATCGGCGCGGAATCCGAACGCGGGGTGCTGCGCCGCCAGGTGCCGCAATGGCTGAGCCTGCCGGAATTCCGTTCGCTGGTGGTCGGCTTCGAGGAAGCGCATATCGGCCATGGCGGCGAGGGTGCGCTCTATGTCCGGGTCCGGCGCTCACGTATTTGAGCTCATCTCTCTGTTTGAGCATGATCTCCGGGCAAACGCTTCGCGTTTGTCCCGAGGGAAAACCGGTTCCCACTTTTCCGGATCATGCTCTAGAACGGCCGCACGATTCCGACCCGCGGGATCAGCGTCACGATCAAGCCGAAGAGGATGCTCTTCGGATCATCGCGCGGTATCAGCGGCACTTCCCGTGAAGCAGGCAGGGTCTTCACCGCATGCAGGATCAGGAACGTGCAGACCGCCCAGTTCGAAATCCATCGGGAATAATCGAACACGATCGCGAACATCACGAGATAGGCCAGGCTGACCGCGACGATCGCGGCGATGACGATGCGGCGATGCCATTGATCCGAAAGCGCGCGGATCAAATCGGCGAAATATCTCCAGAGCGGGGCATGCAGCCAGATCAGCAGCGCAAACACGGGAACGCCGAGCAGGTTCGAGGGCATGCGTTCCCAGGTATCGCGGACTTCCTGGGCAAGCGGCTGATACCAGATGTAACTGAAACTCAGGAGCCTGGTCCGGGTGGGGTCGGCCATCCTGCTCTGCAGGTGGGCGACGAACTCCGCCTCGGGTACCACCAGCGATCCCCGGAATTGCGCGACGAGGAACAGCAGGCCGACGGCAAGCATCGCGGCAATTCCGATGCCCGCGTTCCGTCGGCTCACTCCCTGCACGAGATAATAGCGCAGCACCACGATCGCGGCGATTGTCGGCACATACATCAGGAGATGGATGTGGTGGACCAGAATGAGGATGACGGAGAAGAAAGCCGCCAGCAGCACATAGGCGATCGAGCGCGCCGGGATAAGCAGAAGGCAAATCGCAAGCGCGCAGCCATAGATGTCGAAATGTCCGAGCGTATGCATGAAATTCTTCAGGAAGAACGGCGATCCCGCCATGAACACGAACAGCGGCATCTGGGCATCGCCAAGGCCGAAGGTTCGCCGGAACAATCTTGCGAACAGCGCGAGCGTGACCAGCCACACCGCGCCGGAGAGCGCGAACACCAGCCACACCGGCACTTTTTCGACGAACAGCGACACCACGGCGCCGATCAGCGCCCGCTTGGTGAAGCCGAAATGATAATCGACCAACAGATGAATGTAGGGGACGTAAGGCTCGCGCGGCAGCTTGTAGAGAAGAACCCCTGTTAGCACCGCGGCATTGACGGCCAGCATCAGCCGCCAGGGGTTTTCCCGTATCCGCAAGATTAGATTCATCGTCGTCCCGGCCAGGCGAAGCGCGAGCCGTGGCCTATAACCACCGGCTTGCGTGCCTGGGAAAGCTTGGGCCGCTGTCTGATTCAGCAACGGCCATTGGTGGGTGGGTCCCTGCTTTCGCAGGGACGACGATCTTAGCTGCAAAACCTACAGAATAAACCGGCTCAAATCGGCGTTCTTGGCGAGGTCGCCGACGTGCTTCTGCACATAATCGGCATCGATCTGGATGGTCTCGCCGTTGCGGTCGGGGGCGGCGAAGGAGATATCGTCGAGCACCCGCTCCATCACGGTCTGCAATCGTCGCGCGCCGATGTTCTCGACCGTCGAATTGACCGCAACCGCGACGTCGGCCAGCGCGTCGATGGCCTCCGGGGTGATATCCAGCGTGACGCCTTCGGTCTGCATCAGCGCGACGTACTGCTTGATCAGTGATGCTTCCGGCTCAGTGAGGATGCGGCGCATGTCGTCGCGGGTCAGCGCTTCCAGTTCGACGCGGATCGGCAGGCGGCCCTGCAGTTCCGGCAGCAGGTCCGACGGTTTGGCGATGTGAAACGCGCCTGACGCGATGAACAGGACATGGTCGGTCTTGACCGCGCCGTGCTTGGTCGAGACCGTGGTGCCTTCGATCAGCGGCAGCAGGTCGCGCTGCACGCCTTCGCGCGAGACATCACCGCCGCCGCTGCGGCCTTCGCGCACGCAGATCTTGTCGATCTCGTCGAGAAACACGATGCCGTTGTTCTCGACCGCATGGATCGATTCCTGCACCAGCTGGTCGTTATCCAGCAGCTTGTCGGATTCCTCGTTGACCAGGAGTTCGTGGGAATCCGCGACCGTCAGCCGGCGGGTCTTGGTGCGTCCGCCCATCTTGCCGAAGATATCGCCGATCGAGATCGCGCCCAGCTGTGCGCCGGGCATGCCGGGGATCTCGAACATCGGCATGCCGCCGGATGATTGCGTCTCGATTTCGATTTCCTTGTCGTTGAGTTCGCCGGCGCGCAATTTCTTGCGAAACGAATCGCGCGTCGCGGCGCTGGAGCTGGGTCCGACCAGCGCGTCGAGCACGCGATCTTCAGCCGCGAGTTGCGCGCGGGCCTGCACGTCCTTGCGCTTGCGTTCGCGGGTCTGCGCGATCGCGACCTCGACCAGGTCGCGGATGATCTGCTCGACGTCGCGGCCGACATAGCCGACCTCGGTGAATTTGGTGGCCTCGACCTTGATGAATGGTGCGCCGGCCAGTTTTGCCAGCCGCCGCGCGATCTCGGTCTTGCCGACGCCGGTCGGCCCGATCATCAGGATATTTTTCGGCAGCACTTCCTCGCGCAACAGGCCGGTGAGCTGCAGCCGCCGCCAGCGGTTGCGCAGCGCGATGGAGACCGCGCGCTTGGCGTCGGCCTGGCCGATAATGAAGCGGTCGAGTTCGGAAACGATTTCACGGGGGGAAAAGTCGGTCATTGGCCCTAGCTAGGTTCAAAATGTGACTGGCACAAGCGGCGTCAGATGATCGGCGGTCCGGACTGCCATTGCCGGATCGCGTCGAAGGGATGGATCAGCATGATGATGTTCAGGGCAAGATTATCGCGAATGTGAAGCACCAATATGAGTTCAAACAAGATGGCGAGCGCGACGGTTGCGGCGACCGGGAGCTTTTTCGCCAGCAGAAAGCCCGCGACCATCGCCAGCGTGTCGGAGACCGAATTGACGATGCTGTCGCCAAAATAATCGAGCGATGCCGTGCCGGTGCGGTAGCGGTTGATGATCCAGTCGGAATTCTCGACCAGTTCCCAGGCGCCTTCGATCATCATCGCGGCGATCAGGCGCACGGGCCATGGCGCCTTCGGCAGCAATAGCCAGGTTGCGCCGTAGAACAGGAAGCCGTGCAGGACATGCGAGAATGTGTACCAGTCGGCGATGTGCTGCGAATTCTCCGAACTCAGCACCACGCCGTGCCAGAGTTTGACAAAGCCGCAGGCGCAAATCGGCAGCCGGCCCATCGCAAACAGAATCGATGCCTGCAGCGCGAGCAGGCCGCCCGCGATCACCATCCAGTGCCACGTCGAAAGACCGTTAGCTGCGGGGGCGGCGTTGCGTTCGACCGTCATGCGTCGCGCACCATCAGAAGGGCCGGGCCATCGGGTGTGTCTACCATGCGGTCTCGCTCAAACCCCGCCTTTTCGTAGGCGCGGACGGCGCGAAGATTGGCGGGATCGGGATCGGTCACGACGCGCGGCGCACCGCTCCTGAGCCGGTCATCGACGAAGGCACGAATGAGGGCCGAACCATGGCCGCGCCCGATCATGCCGGGCTCGCCGATGAACTGGTCGATACCGCGCGTACCCGGAGGCTGCGGCCCGAAACCTGAATTCCATGCGGTCAGGTCGTAACACTGGAGGTAGCCGAACGGGCTACCCGCTACGGCAACGATAAACTGATCCATGGCGGGCTCATCGAGGTCGCCGCTGACGAGCCCATACTGTTCTTCCGGATCGCCCCACCACTCCAGAACATGCGGCAAAGCAAGCCAGCGCCGGATCAGGGGGAGGTCGGCTGCGTTCATCGGGCGGAAGTCGTAATCCGGCGCCATCGATCGGCCGCCCTTACAGGGTCTCGAGGGTCACGTTGCGGTTGGTATAGACGCAGATATCGGCGGCGATATCGAGCGCCCGGCGCACGATGGTCTCGGCATCCTTGTCGGAATCGACCAGGGCGCGGGCGGCAGCAAGCGCATAATTGCCGCCGGATCCGATCGCCATGACGCCGGCTTCCGGCTCCAGCACGTCGCCGGTGCCGGTCAGAACCAGTGACACATCCTTGTCGGCGACGATCATCATCGCCTCCAGCCGGCGCAGATAGCGGTCGGTGCGCCAGTCCTTGGCGAGCTCGACCGCGGCACGGGTCAATTGCCCCGGATACTGTTCGAGCTTGCCTTCCAGCCGCTCGAACAGCGTAAAGGCGTCGGCCGTGGCGCCGGCAAAGCCGCCGATCACGTCGCCTTTGCCGAGTTTGCGGACCTTCTTGGCGTTGGATTTGATGACGGTCTGGCCGATCGAGACTTGCCCGTCGCCGCCGATTACCACCTTGCCGCCCTTGCGGACCGTCAAAATCGTGGTGCCGTGCCAGACCGGCGACTGGGATTGGGATGCTTGCATGAGTACCTCGCGTTCGCCCAGATTTAGGGGCTGGCGCGCAGGGTTACAATCGGCGTGTTTTCATGCCGGATTCCGGTCACCATAGGGCGAAGTTCGGCATCTTGCGGGTCATCCCGCAGTAGCGAAGGCCGGACCAGCCTGTTAAAAGGGCGCGTTTTCGGGCAAGGGCGGCCAAGGGCCGTCAAGGGAAAGCAGTTTTCATGCGCACAGCGACCATCAAGCGCAAGACCAAAGAGACCGATATCGAGGTGACGGTGAACCTCGACGGGACCGGCGTGGCCAACGTCGCGACCGGGATCGGCTTCTTCGACCATATGCTCGATCTGCTCGCCCGGCATTCGCGCATCGACCTGACCGTGAAGGCGGTCGGCGACCTTCACATCGACGACCATCACACCACCGAGGACGTCGGCATCGCGCTGGGACAGGCGGTGAAGCAAGCCCTCGGCAACATGGCCGGGATCACCCGCTATGCCGGGGTCCACATGCCGATGGACGAGACGCTGTCGCGGGTCGTGATCGACATTTCCGGCAGGCCGGTGCTGGTGTTCAAGGTCGAGTTTCCGCGCGACAAGGTCGGTCAATTCGACACCGAACTGGTGCGCGAATGGTTCAACGCCTTTACCATCAATGCCGGCGTGACTTTGCACGTCGAGACCCTATATGGCGAGAATAGCCATCATATCGCCGAATCCTGCTTCAAGGGTCTGGCGAGGGCATTGCGTGCCGCGGTGGCGATCGATCCGCGCGCCGCGGGCGAAGTGCCGTCCACCAAGGGTCAGCTCGGCGGCTGATTTTGCGTTTTCGGCGGAGAGGTTCGATGCCGGTTTACACCGTTCATGCACCAGTGACGAACCATGCGGGCGTTGGCGCGACCGACAGGTTCGCGTTCGTTCGCGACGGCTTTCATTTCTGGGCAGTGGTTCTGGGCGCGGTCTGGCTGGCCTGGCACCGGCTGTGGCTGGCACTGATCGGCTGGATCGTCGTGATGGTCGCGGTCGATTTCGGATTGGCGGCGCTCGGCGCCGGCCGGACCGCGATCTCTCTCGTCGACGTCCTGCTGGCGCTGCTGATGGGATTGGAAGCGGCGAGTCTGCGGCGCTGGACCCTGTCGCGGCGCAACTGGCGTCAGCTCGACATCGTCGTGGCCGACAGCCTGGAGCAGGCCGAGCGGCGCTTCTTCGATCGCTGGACCGCCAAGCAACGCGCGCCCGGCGGCGATTTCCCGGCGGTCGATCGCGGCGGGCCGCCGCCGACGCGGGATATTGCGGGCCAGCCGTTTTCACGGCCGCCGCCGCTGCCGCAAAGCGCCATCATCGGGTTATTCCCGGAACCGGGAGGGTCACGGTGAGCGTTGCCATCATCGATTACGGCTCCGGCAACCTGCACTCCGCCGCAAAGGCGTTCGAGCGTGCCGCGCGCGGCATGGATGTGCCGGCAAGGATCGCGGTGACCCGCGATCCCGAGACGGTGTATCGCGCCGATCGCATCGTGCTGCCCGGGGTAGGCGCCTTCGCCGATTGCCGCAGGGGGCTGGATGCACTCGACGGCATGATCGAGGCGATGACGGAAGCGGTGCGGAACAAGGCGCGGCCGTTCTTCGGCATTTGCGTCGGCATGCAGTTGATGGCGACCCGCGGCAAGGAGCACGTCACCACCGACGGCTTTAACTGGATCGCGGGCGACGTCGAAAAGATTTCGCCGCGCGAGGAGAATCTGAAGATTCCCCATATGGGCTGGAACACGCTCGATATGGTCAGGGAGCATCCGGTACTGGAACGGCTGCCGCTGGGGCCGAAGGGCCGCCACGCCTATTTCGTGCACTCCTATCACCTCAATGCCACCAATGAGGCCGAGGTGCTGGCGCGCGCCGACTACGGCGGGCCGGTGACGGCGATGGTCGGCAAGGACACCGCGATCGGCACCCAGTTTCACCCCGAGAAGAGCCAGCGCTTCGGACTGGCTCTGATCTCGAACTTTCTGAAGTGGAAGCCGTGATCCTCTTTCCCGCTATCGATCTGAAAAACGGCCAATGCGTGCGCCTGGAGCAGGGCGACATGGCGCGCGCGACCGTGTTCAACCTCGACCCCGCGGCGCAGGCGCAGAGCTTCGCCGCCCAGGGTTTCGAGTATCTGCACGTGGTCGATCTCGACGGCGCCTTTGCCGGCAAGCCGATGAACGCGGCCGCGGTCGAGGCGATGTTGAAGGCGGTCACCATGCCGGTTCAGCTCGGCGGCGGTATCCGCGATCTGAAAACGGTCGAAGCCTGGCTCGCCAAGGGCGTGGCGCGGGTGATCATCGGCACCGCGGCGGTGCGCGATCCCGAATTGGTGAGGGGCGCGTCGAAGAAGTTCCCCGGCCGCGTCGCAGTGGGTCTCGACGCCCGCGACGGCAAGGTCGCGGTCGAAGGCTGGGCCGAGACCTCGCAGGTGACCGCGCTCGAGATCGCGCAGCGGTTCGAGGATGCCGGCGTCGCCGCGATCATCTTTACCGATATTGCCCGCGACGGCCTGTTGAAGGGCCTCAATCTGGAGGCGACCATCGGGCTTGCCGAACACATCTCGATCCCCGTCATCGCCTCCGGCGGCTTTGCATCGATCGAGGACGTCAAGGCGCTGCTACAGCCCCGCGCCAGGAAACTGGCTGGAGCGATCGCGGGGCGCGCGCTTTACGACGGCCGCCTCGATCCCGCAGCCGCCCTGGCGCTGATCCGTAGCGCGCGCGCTGTGGCCTAGGAGACTTCAATGTTCAAGGTGCGCGTAATTCCCTGTCTCGACGTCAAGGACGGGCGAGTGGTCAAGGGCGTCAACTTCGTCGATCTGCGCGACGCCGGCGATCCCGTCGAAGCGGCGATCGCCTATGACGCCGCCGGTGCCGACGAGCTTTGCTTTCTCGACATTACGGCGACGCATGAAAATCGCGGCATCATGCTCGACGTGGTCCGGCGCACCGCGGAAGCCTGCTTCATGCCGCTGACGGTGGGCGGCGGCGTGCGCACCGTCGACGACATCAAGACGCTGCTGCGATCCGGCGCCGACAAGGTGTCGATCAACAGCGCGGCGGTCAGCCGTCGCGAATTCGTCAAGGAAGCCGCCGAAAAATTCGGCGAGCAATGCATCGTGGTGGCGATCGACGCCAAGCGCGTCAAGCGCGGCGGCGGCGGTGAGCGCTGGGAAATCTTCACCCATGGCGGGCGCAATTCGACCGGGATAGATGCCATCGAATACGCCCAGGAAGTGGTCTCGCTCGGTGCCGGCGAAATCCTGCTGACCTCGATGGACCGCGACGGCACCAGGCAGGGTTTTGACCTGCCGCTGACCCAGGCCGTGGCCGACAGCGTCCGGGTGCCGGTCATCGCCTCCGGCGGCGTCGGCAATCTCGATCACCTGGTCGACGGCATCCGACAGGGTCACGCCAGCGCGGTGCTGGCGGCGTCGATATTTCACTTCGGGGAATTCACCATACGCCAGGCCAAGGACCACATGGTCCGCGCCGGGCTGCCGATGCGGCTCGATCCCTGACGACTCTTTGTGACAGAAGTGCTACATCCCACGGGGTGATGGGCGCCCCGCATCCTGGCGGGCGCCGTTGTTGAGTTCTGGTTGATGTCGCGTTTCACGATCCACGACCTTGCCGCTACCATCGATGCCCGCGCGGCGTCGGGCGGAGAGGCGTCCTATACCCGCAAGCTCCTGGACAGGGGCTCGGAGCATTGCGCCAAGAAACTTGGCGAGGAGGCGGTGGAAACCGTGATCGCCGCGGTCGAGAATGATCGCGACCACCTCATCGCCGAAAGCGCGGACCTCTTGTTCCATCTGCTGGTGCTTCTGAAGTCGCGCGGCGTGAAGCTCGAAGAAGTCGAAGCTGCGCTGTCACAGCGCACGGGCATGTCCGGACTGGAAGAGAAGGCCGCGCGCAAGCGCGACTCATAACGGCTAGAGGCGGCGTGATGGATATTCGGGCACCGGAACAACAGTACAATCCCTACCGGATATTCACCCGGGAACAATGGGCCCGGCTGCGCGACGACACGCCGATGACGCTGGAGCCGGGCGAATTCGAACGGCTGCGTTCGATGCATGACCGCCTCGATATGAAAGAGGTCGAGGAAATCTTTCTGCCGCTGTCCCGGCTGTTGTCGATCTATGTCGACGCGACGCACCGGCTCTATCAGGCGCAACGCCAATTCCTCGGCATCCGGGATCGCAAGGTGCCCTATATCATCGGCGTCGCCGGTTCGGTGGCGGTGGGCAAATCGACCACCGCACGCGTGCTGCAGGCGCTGCTGGCGCGATGGTCGCCGCGGCCGAAGGTCGATCTGGTCACCACCGACGGTTTTCTGTTTCCCAATGCCGCGCTCGAGCGGCAGGGCCTGATGCAGAAGAAGGGTTTTCCCGAGAGCTACGATCTGCCGATGCTGCTTTCGTTCCTCAGCGACATCAAGGCCGGACGGCGGCTGGTGCGGGCGCCGGTCTATTCGCATTTGACCTATGACATCATTCCGAACGAATGGATCGAAATCGACCGGCCGGACATCCTGATCGTCGAAGGCGTCAATGTCCTGCAGACCGGACGTCTGCCGCGCGACGGCAAGGCCGTTCCGGTGGTCTCGGACTTCTTCGATTTCTCCGTCTATATCGATGCCGACGAAGCCGTGCTGCGCGAATGGTACATCAGGCGGTTCCTGGCGCTTCGCGACACCGCGTTCCACGATCCGCGATCGTATTTCCATCGCTATGCGCCGCTGTCCGACGAGGAGGCCACCGCGACCGCGCTGGCGATCTGGGAGCGGACCAATCTCGCCAATCTCGAGGAAAACATCCTGCCGACCCGGCCGCGGGCGACGCTGATCCTCAAGAAGGGCGCCGACCACGTGGTCGAGACCGTGGCGCTGCGGCGGCTTTAGGCCGCGTGCCGCGTCGCATCGACCCCAAAATGCTCGATGTAGCGGGCGCTGATCGCCGACACCGGCATCACGATCAGCACGTCGGTGGTGCCGAACTGATGGTCGATCACGGCGCCGTCGCCGATGAAGGCCCCTAGCCGCAGATAGCCCTTGATCAAAGGCGGCAGCTCGTGAAGCGCCGCCTTCGGATTGATGGCCTCCTTCGCCATCCGGTTCATCTCGACCCGGCGCGAGGGATGCGCGGATGCGCGCCAGGCTTCCGGCGCCTGGGCGTAGTGATGCAAGAACGACAGCGGCAGCGCCAGCCGGTCGGGATCGGTGCCCTCGAAAGAGGCGCAACCGATCATCACATCCAGCCGGCGCCGGCGGACATAAGTCCAGATGCCGTGCCACAGCAATTCGACGGTGCGCTTGTTGCGGTAGCGCGGCAGCACGCAGGATCGCCCCAATTCGAGAAAGCGCAAACCAGCGTGGCGATCGATCAGGCTGGCGATATCGAACTCGCTCTCGGTGTAGAACCCGCCATTCCTCTCCGCCACCTCCTGCCGCAGCAGGCGATAGGTGCCGACCACCGGCTGCTTGCCGCTCATCGACGGTTTGGCGGCGTGATCGATCACCATCAGATGATCGCAGATCCTGTCGAACGCATCCTTGTCGCGGCGCGCCAGCAGCGTGGCGGCGTCGGCGATGGCGGTGCCGTCCCTGTAGAACACGCGATAGCGCAATTTCTGCGCGCGCTTCACTTCGCGTTTGCCCTCGGCCAGCCGCACCTCGAGCGCGCCGAGCCGTCCGAGCGTGGCCGGCGGCGGCTTGAACCAGGTCATCGCCGCCTGCGCGGCGGTCCCGACGTGCTCCGGCCGCAGCATCTGGATCAGGCGCTGCGTCGATCGCGCCAACTCGCCGTTCTGCATGGCTTCCCTCGCGGCCGCGTTCACCCGAATCGAATCGGCGCGGTCTTCGAGGGTGAGAGATCACGGGCCCTCGACAGCCATGTGACACCGCGATTGCCGCGGCGTGACAGCGTCTCCCTTCACGCCGCGAGATGCCGCGAGGCGGCCAGCCCCGCCAGCGCATCGGCGAGCTTTTCGCGGTCGAGCGGCTTGATCAGAAAGCCGTCCATGCCGGCTTCGAAACAGGCGTAACGGTCCTCCACCAGCGTATTCGCGGTCAGCGCCAGGATCGGCGTCGGGCGGCCGGGCTGGCCGGCCTCGCGCTCACGGATCCGCTTGGTGGTCTCGATGCCGTCGAGCTGCGGCATCTGGATATCCATCAGCACGAGATCATAGGGCGCGCCGGCGGACCTGGCGGCGAGCCAGGATTCGAGCGCCTCCTCGCCATTGGTGGTGATGACGGCGTGATGGCCGAGCCGTGTCAGCAGCGAGCGCATCAACAGCGCGTTGATCTCGTTGTCCTCGGCCACCAGGATAGAGAGGCCATGCGCCGGCGCGAGCGCCGGCGTCTCGCTCATTTCAGGCGCATCGATCAGCGCATCGCCGGCAAGATCGGGCGCGGATACTTCCGGCGTCGTCGTCAGGCGGGCCGCGAGCGATGCCGCGCGCAGCGGCTTGATCAGATAGCCGGTGAAGGAGGAAGATGTCGACGCCAGCAGTTCCTGCCGGGTCGCCGGCGTGAACAGCACGATGCGCTGCGTCGCATGGCTGCGCGCGGCCTCGCCAAGCAAGGCGACTTCCCTGGCGCCTAGCGCATGGTCGAGCAGCACGGCGTGCCAGGCCCGCTCCGGCAGCAGGGCCTGCGCCACCGCGATGTCCGAGACCATGCAGGTCTGGCCGCCCCAGCGCTGCAGCCGCCGCGCGATCAGCGAAGCCTCGATGCTCTGCGGCGTCACCAGCATGATCGCATGACCGGTCAGGTCGGGCGCGACGAAGGCCTTTTGCGCGCCGCTGTCGCTGTCGGACGCGGCGAGCGGGATCGATACTTCGAAGGTGGAACCTGCGCCGAGTTGGCTCTCCAGCGTGATGCGTCCGCCCATGCGCTTGACGATACGCTCTGAGATGCTCAGCCCGAGGCCAGTGCCGCCATAGCTGCGGCCGATGCGGTCGTCGGCCTGCTCGAACTCGCGGAAGATCCGTTCGCGTGCTTCCGGCGCGATGCCGATGCCGGTGTCGCGCACCAAAAAGGAGATTTCATTGGGCCAGATGCCGGGCTCGACGATCAGCGCCACGCCGCCGGTCGAGGTGAATTTGATTGCGTTGCCGGCGAGATTGAGCAGCACCTGGCGCAGCCGCGCGGCGTCGCCTACCACCTCCGCCGGCAGCCGCTCGTCGACATAGGCCGCGATCTCGAGCTTGCGCGCCTGCGCGCGGGGCGCCAGCAGTTCGGTGATGTCCTCGATCATAGCGGAAAGCGCGAACGGGCGGTGTTCGAGATCGATCTTGCCGGCCTCGATCTTGGAATAGTCCAGCAGTTCCTCGATCAGCGACAGCAGCGCGTCGCCCGAGCTCTTCACCGCCCTGGCATAGGTCATCTGCTCCGGCGTCAGCGGCGTATCGAGCAGCAAGCCGCTCATGCCGATGATGCCGTTCAGCGGCGTGCGGATTTCGTGGGAAGCCATCGCCAGGAAACGCGACTTGGCGCGGTTGGCGGCGTCGGCGTGATCGCGGGCCTCGCCGAGCGCGCGTTCGGTCTCGGTGCGGTCGGTGACGTCGCGGCCGACGCTCTGCATTTCCGCTGGATGTCCGGCATCGATGCGAACCAGGCCTTCGCGCCAGGCGATCCAGCGCGGCCCGAGCGCGGTTGCGATCCTCTGGTCGTAGATTCGCGTGCCGTTGGTCTCGATCGCGGTGTCGCCCTGCTCCAGCACGGTGGGCTTGAAGCGGCTGCCGATCAGTTTTTCGCGCGGCAGTTCCGCCAATTCGCAATAGGCGTCGTTGACGAAGGTGATGCGGCCGTCGCCGTCGCGCAGCACGACCAGGTCGCCCTGCGATTCGAACAGGCTGCGGGCGCGCTGCTCGGCCTCTTTCAGTTCCCAATTGCGGTCGGCCAGCGCTTCGTTGTGCAGCGCCATTTTCTTGTGTTTCTGGCGCATCCAGCGCAACCGGAAGCTCAGGGTCGCGAGCGCGACGCAGGCGAGCGCGAACAGGAAACTGGCGCCGATCGCATAGGCGTGCGGGTCGTAGCCGGAACCTTCGGACCGGCTGCCGGCGATGAAGCCATAGGCCCCGCCGAACGCGGCGGAGAAGATCATGAAGGAGCGGACGGTGAAGGTGAGCCAGGGATGGCGCCGGGCGAAGCGGCGCATGCGTATCTTGATCCGGAAAATCCGCCGCTTCATGCCGATGACCTTGTGCCTGTCTTGCCGCGCCTGTCGCGGCGCCGACGATGCCGCGGCGACCTTGCAAAGTGCTTGAGGCCGGAGGGCTTCACGCCATCAGGTAAAAACGTGGTTGACGAAAGGTTAATGCACAGCGTTTTCGAGCGAAGGCCTGCCCCGGACCTGATCCGGGGTGGATGCCGGTTCGCGTAAAGAAAACGCGTCAAACAAAGGTTCAGAACGCTGCGGCGAGGCGCTGCGGCGCGCCGCGGGCGCCGACGATGAGGGCGGCGGCATCGCGCGCCGAAAAGCGCTTCGAGCGCACAAAAATCCGGTAATCGGCCGGGCCGTCGGGCGAGAGATAGATTACGGGTTCGGATGCCGCGGGCGTGGCGGAAATAGAGACGAAGCGGGTCGCCGGATTGACCGCGCAGGCGCTGGCTTCGGAACTGTCGACGTCGTCGAGCACAGCGAAATCCGCCGTCTCGGCATTGTCCGTCAGCTGGACCCGCACGGTTGCGTGCGCCGGATCGCGGGTGAAGCTGACGTGAGACTGCGCCTGCCAGGGCAGCGAGGTGATCTGGACCGAGCCTTCGCCGATCGCGACGCAGGGCCGCGCGCCGGGCAGCAAATCGCCGCGCGCGAACACGGCGGCAACCAACAGCGGAACAACCGAGGCCAGGACCTTCAAACGCAACATGACACGCACTCGCCCGCCGATAAGCCGGTGAAACGCCGCGGCTTATGGTTGGCAGAGTGTAAACGGGAGTGGTTACCGGCTGGTTGACGGGGGTGGCGGTGTGCTCAAACGGATTCGTCGCCCCGGCCTTGAGCCGGGGCCCATAACCACTGATGTCAGTGGCGAAAAAGATTGGGGCTCCAGCCTGGCATAACATCGAATTCGGTGACTATGGGTCCCGGCTCAAGGCCGGGACGACGAACATTACTCCCGCGGCGCGATGCGTCCGGGCTGTGCTGATATTTTCCGCCCAAAGAGGGCGTGGGAAATGCCGGGTGCCAGCCCACCGGTAGCCGCGTGTGCAAAAGAAAGCACACGCGTTAGCAACCACGAGTACGCCGAAACACCCGGCATTCCCGCACGCAATGGTCGGAAGCGCCGATTTGCCTTCTCTCGTCACGCCGCGCTGCGCAGATCCTCCGCCAGCGCGCGGTACGACAGCGCCTCGGCCAGATGCAGCCGGCCGATCTTGTCTGACCCGTCGAGGTCGGCGAGCGTGCGCGCGACGCGCAGCACGCGGTGATAGCCGCGCGCCGACAGCCGCATGGTCTCCGACGCATCGCGCAGCAGTTTTGTTCCTTGCGCATCCGGCTGCGCTATCTCTTCC
>JBAQER010000066.1:0-2567 GCA_049286845.1 Bradyrhizobium sp. | reverse complement strand
TGCATGCGCAGGCGCGCCGGGGCATCCTTGAACATGATCGCCGCGCCTTCGTCCTCCGGAAACAGCAGCGTGATGACCGGGCGCCCGATGACTTCCTCGGCGCGATAGCCGAAAAACGATTCGAAAGCCGGGTTGACGTAGGTGAGCGGCAGGCCCTTGGCCGCCGCGTCGGACAGCGCCACCGGGAAGCCGCAGGCAGCGAGCGCCGCCCGGCTGAGTGCGCTGTCCGCGAGCAGGCGCGCAAGCGCCGGCACCTGATGCCGGCCGTTCCGGATCCTGTCAGGAACTGTCATAAATTACTTTTGCCATGGCAGAGCCGCGCCTGACAAGGGCCGAGAAGCCGGAAAAGCTAGAAAATTCAGCGGGGTGTGATAAACCCCACAGATTCAGGCCGCTTTGCTCGCCTGGCGAGAGAGGGAATAGCAGGTCCGGCGCAGCCGATTCAGGTCGGCGGTCTCGATGGCCTGGCGCAGATAGCTCATGTTGCTGTCGATCTCGCCCTGGTACAGGCTGGGCCCATCGAAATGCGCTTCGGCATAGCGGTCGGCCGCGCCAAGCTTGCGGTTGATGCGGTCGCGCGCCACGTACTCGTAGAAGCCGGGCGTCTTGTAGATCAGGTCCTCCGGCGATGCGTAGCGCACCACCTCGCGTCCGTCGGGCAGCGTCTCGCGCGCGATCGACCCGAGCACGAACTCCTCGTAGAGGAACTCGCGGCATTTCTCAAGGTACATGCGGTCCGACATCTGGCCGATCAGGTCGGCGGTGCCGACCATGTGGCCGAGCATGCGGTCCTTCGGTTCCGCAACCTTGATGTCGTCCACATCCATTTCGTACCCGGTGAAATGCACCAGGCGGGCGGCGGTCTCCGCCTGCGCGCCGTAGCCGATGGTCGGCAGATAGCGGGAGAGGAAATCCGCACTGCGGCTGACGTGGATCTTGGTGAATACGGCGCCGTTCTCGATGTGGGACTCGGAGGATCGGCGCATGTAACCCGAGTCGTGCAGCAGCGCGATGACGACGCCGAGTACTGCGCGGCGTGCGCCCAGCGCACCGGCACCCGGGTGGACCCGGTCATGGCCATCGATGAGCCGCGCCATGGCGAGAGTCATGTCCAGCGTGTGGCGCGCGTCATGGTAAAGGGTGTCGCAGCGCAGGTAGCCCGGATAGCTTCCTTCGAACAACAGGCCGACGTCATCGAAGGCGCGCACGAGGGGCGACAGGTCGGCGCCCGGATAGCGGGCAGCGAACAGCGCGACGACCGCGTCGCGCACCTGCCCGGAATTCTCGACATTGACCCGATTGCTGACGTCATTCTGGTTGAGGCGGTTATTCATCGTCTTATAGGTGCCTAGCGGAAAATTATCCGCGCTCGGCAGTCCCCACGGCAAGCAAATTTATCCCTTTGTCTTACACAACCTTGCAGGAAACAACGGGAGCCGGCCGGTAAGCCGGGTTCTGTGGCAGGAGCCCCCCGAAGGGGGCCCCCCGGCAGCCATTCCTCTAGTCCCCTGATTGCTCAAGGGATCGACGAACTCAGGGGCTTGCGCCCCCGAACCCTGTAGCCACCTACCCGCAAGCTTCGGTCGAGCCGACCTCGGACGCTTGCCTATTTGGTGTTGCTCCGGATGGAGGTTGCCGCGTTTCACCCGCGCGCCCGAGCACCCTTGCGGGTGTTCCGGACCACGCGACTCGTCTCTGTGGCCCTGTTCGTCGCCTTGGCGCCGCTTGCGCAGCGCGTATACGCGCCGGGCCGTTAGCCCGCATCCCGCTCTCTGGAGCCCGGACTTTCCTCTGCACCTTGCGATGCAGCGGCTGCCTGGCCGACTCCCGCAGCGATTTTAGCAGGAACGCACTTGTGCGTTGGCGCGCCGCTGCGGACGGAAGTACCTTTCGTCCGAGTAAAAGGCGGGCTGCCCGCTGCCCGGAAACCAGCCCGGATAGCCGAATACCGGCAACGGGGGCAGGTCGCGGGGCGTCTTGCCGGTGGTCGCGAGCCAGCGCGCGGCCTGGGCATCGAGATCGCGGGATGGGTCGGCGAACATTACCTTGCAGGTAATTCCTGGGTGTGGGTCGAGGGCCTGTTCCATGACCGCATGACCGACCACGACGATGCGGAAATCGTCATGCCGCTCGACGAACAACTCGCGCCAGCGCGCTTCGCGAACCAGCATCTCGATCTCCGCGCTGCAAGCCAGGATCGCGCCGCCCTCGTCGAAAATCGTGAGAAGGTCGCGCAGCCGGCCGCGCTTGCCCCCTTCCCTGGGAAGCTCGGCAGCGTGCATGGCGTTGATGCGCGCCTTCGTCCTCGGGAATGCCAGCCAGGTGAGCGCGTTGAAAAGGTCGTGCTTGCTGTCGGGGCGGGTCTGCACCTGGCCGGTTTCGAACAGCTGAACTTCGTAGTAGGGATCGGCGGGGGAAGGCAAAACGAAGCGGATGGGTTTTCCGCTCTCGGTCTTCAGGTCCTTCTCTTCAGAAAATGAATTCAGCAGGTCCAGGGAAGGCGTGCCGGCAATCCTATCGAGCCATTCCCTGACCGGATCGAAAACCGGATGTGTGCAGGAACGGGG
>JBAQER010000065.1:0-1573 GCA_049286845.1 Bradyrhizobium sp. | reverse complement strand
TCTCGTCGGCGACCAAGAGCCGCGCCGTGAACTGTTTGAAAACATCGGCGAACCGCGATTGGTAGCGCCGATAGCATTCTTCCCTGGTGAATTTTACTAGAGCGATCACGTAGACGGTCATGGCTGTTCTCGCGGTTTCCTGAAAGTTGCGGCGCGATCAGCGCCGGAGGGGCGAACGGTTACGGCTTGCCGCAACGAAATCGGCCAGCCGGTCGGGTTGCTCGATCGTGATCCGGCTGCGTCGCTTCGAAATCAGCGACAGGCGTTCGAATTCGGCGAGCGCGGCGCCGACCCAGGCGCGGCTCACGCCGACCATCTTGGCCAGATCCTCCTGAGTCAGCCCCGAGATCGTCGGGCAGCAATTCCGGCTATCGTTGCGCGCCAGCGAGACCAGGATCGAGCCGAGCCTGACCCAGGCGTCATCGAGTGCGAGCGGACCGCTGCGCTCGATGCTCTCGACCGAAAGCAGCGCCAGCAGCCGCGTGATGTTGTCGAGGAAGCCTGGCACATTCCGCGTGCAGGCCACGAAGTCGCTCCGCGGCATCACCGAGATCACGACCTGGTCGATGGCCTCCGCCGTCAGAATGCGCGGCCGGTCGAGGACGAGCGCCGCAAGGCCAAGCACGGTCCCCCCTACAAACACGCCGAACGCAAATTGCTCGCCGTTGCGCTGGGTTTGAAGCAGCCTGACCCGGCCATCTTCCAGTACGACCAGCGTGTCGCTGGGGGCACCCTGCCGGAACAAAATCGACCGCGGCGGCAGGATCTGCGTCCGCATGCGTTTTCTGATGTCGTTGCGCTGCGCCGCGGACAATCCGGACAGCGCGAGGCTCCACTTGGGCGACAGGCCGTTTTCCGCCATGGCGACGGGCGCAGCAATGGTGGCCGCGCGGCTCATGGTCGTTGGGCTCTTGCCGCGGCGACGCCGAGACAATCGAGGCCTCCCTTGAATTCGGCTGATGCCAGGATATCCGGCCCATGCCGCTTTAGCCAATCGTCATCGATCTCGATCCCGTTGGCCCTGAGATAGGGCTGGGCTTCGGTGACGATCATCTCCCAATCATCCAGCAGCCTGTACCTTTTCAGCATGTCCTGGTGCGGAATGCCGCCCATGGCCTCGACCAGAATGTCGGTGAAGTTGAGGACTTCAAACGTCCCCTCTCTTTCCGCGCCGGCAAAGATCGCGTGGCATCCGTGATAGAGCGTCACCAGCGTATCGGCGCCGGTCTCCCGCACGCGATCGAGCAAGGCTGCATGCTCGATGGCCGCCAGTTCCGGCGATCGGCTGCAGCCTGATCCTCCGCAGGTATAGCCCGACTCCACCACCATATCGGCAACGTCCAGGCCCGGAACAGCCCGGAGCAGCCGCTCCACGGCATGGCCGACGTCGATACAACCGGCATGGATATGCAGAACCGCCCGGCGCGCGACCGGACGGACAATCCGGCGCTTCACGTCGTCGAACCGGGAAACCAGATAGGCCGTTACGTGATCGAACGAAAACGACGTCTTCCGATAACCTTCCAGCGTTTCGCCAAGATGTAGTTGGCAGGTCGGACACCAGTTCAGGACC
>JBAQER010000064.1:0-3875 GCA_049286845.1 Bradyrhizobium sp. | reverse complement strand
CAATTCCCATGCCTTCCAGCATGTAGACCACGTCCTCTGTGGCGACGTTACCGGTGGCGCCGGGCGCGTAGGGACAGCCGCCGAGGCCGCCGGCCGCTGAATCGATCACACGGCAGCCCTCCTCCATCCCGGCATAGAGATTGGCCAGCGCCTGGCCGTAGGTGTCGTGAAAATGCATCGCCAGCTTCGCCATCGGCACGCTGCCGGCCACCGCGCGCAGCAGCTGCCGCGCCTTCAGCGGCGTGCCGACGCCGATGGTGTCGCCGAGCGAGACCTCATAGCAGCCGAGATCCCACAGCGCCCGCGCCACATCCACGACGGCCTGCGGCTTGACCTCGCCGTCAAAGGGACAGCCGAGCACACAGGAGATATAGCCGCGCACCCTGACGCCGTCGGCCTTGGCACGAGCCACCACCGGATTGAAGCGCTCGATCGACTCGGCGACTGAGCAATTGATATTGGCGCGTGAAAAGCCTTCGGAAGCCGAGGCAAATACCGCGATCACCCGGGCGCCCGACGCGCGCGCGGCCTCGTAGCCCTTTTCGTTCGGCACCAGCACGTGGAATTCGTTGCCGGCGCGATTGACGACGCCGCGCAGCACCTGATCTGAGCCAACCATCTGCGGAATCGCCTTCGGCGACACGAAGGCCCCGACCTCGACGGTGTGCAGCCCGGCGCCAATCAGCGCTTCGATGAAGGCGATGCGGTCTCCGACGCTGACAGGCGTCTTCTCGTTCTGCAGGCCGTCGCGGGGGCCCACTTCGACGATGCGGACGGAATCGCTCATGGTGATCTCGAGAAGCTGTTCACGAAGCTGCCGGCTCGACCTCGGCGAGTTCGACGCCCTCGCCGACGATATCGCCGACCTTGCACTTGATCGCCTTCAATACGCCCGCAAACGGCGCCCGCAGCGTCTGCTCCATCTTCATCACTTCGAGCGTCAGGATCGGCGCGCCTTTCTCGAGGCTGGCGCCGACTTCCGCCAGCAGCGCCACCACGGTGCCCGGCAAGGGCGCCACGATCTTGTCCTCGCCGACCAGCTCTTCGGTCTCGCCGCCGAACGGATCGACCCAATGCAGGTCGAAGCGGCCGTTGCGGGTGCGCAGATAGAGTTCATGGCCTTCGATCACGGCGAACACGTGGGATTTGATGCCGTGCAGCCTGAGCTCGAAACCGCCGGCAGCGTCGGGCGAGGTGGTGAAGGCCAGTTCGCGCTCGCCGATCGACAGCATCGCGGGGCCGTTGCCGTAGGTCAGGGTGACCATGTGTTCGGCCCCCTGCCCGTGCCGGAACGTAAACACCCGCTGCCGCCGGCCGACCGGCATCCAGCCCGATGTTCTCCACGGTGAATGCGCCTCGGCACCCGCGGCTTTCGCTTCCTCGGCCAGGATCGTCACGACAGCCGCGCCGAGTTCGAGATCGTGCGGAGCCGGAGCCGCCGGCGTCAGGTTCTTCAGCTCGCGCTCGATAAATCCGGTGTCGATGGTATTGGCGCGCACGTCGGGGTGCGTCACCAGCGCCGACAGGAAGGGAATGTTGCTGACGATACCGCGAACATCGGTCTCCCCGAGGCCGCGGTTGATCCGCTCGATCGCCTCGCCGCGGGTCGGCGCCCATGCGATCACCTTGGCCAGCATCGCGTCGTAATGCGGCGAGACGGCATCGCCCGCGCGATAGCCGGCGTCGATCCGCAGGCCGTTGGTTTCCGCCGGCGTCCGCCAGGTTCTGATGCGGCCGACCGAGGGCATGAAGTTCTTGTGCGGGTTTTCGGCATAGACCCGCGCCTCGATGGCATGGCCGTTGAGCGTGATCTGGTCCTGTGTCAGCGGCAGCTTCTCGCCGAACGCCACCCGCAGCTGCCATTCCACGAGATCGATGCCGGTGATCAGCTCGGTCACGGGATGCTCGACCTGCAGCCGTGTGTTCATCTCGATGAAGAACACGTCCTTGCCGTCGGACACGAATTCGATGGTCCCGGCGCCGACATAGTTTACCGCAGCCGCCGCCTTGCGCGCGGCGGCGCACACGGTCTCGCGCTGGGTCGCATCCAGCGTCGGCGAAGGCGCTTCCTCGATCACCTTCTGATGCCGCCGCTGCAGCGTGCATTCTCGCTCGAACAACGACAAGAGATTGCCGTGGCTGTCGCCGATGATCTGCACCTCGATGTGGCGCGGATTCTGGACGAATTTCTCGATCAGCATGCGGTCGTCGCCGAACGCGGCCTTGGCCTCGCGCTTGGCGCTGACGATCGAAGCGGTCAGCTCAGTGGCCGAACGCACGATGCGCATGCCGCGGCCGCCACCGCCGGCGGAGGCCTTGACCAGCACCGGAAAGCCGATCTTGTCGGCCGCCTGTGCCAGTGTCGCCTCGTCCTGGGCGTCGCCGTGATAGCCGGGCACCAGCGGCACGCCGGCCTGCTCCATCAGCATCTTCGAGCCGGATTTCGAACCCATCATCCGGATCATGGCGGCGGTCGGACCGACGAACACCAATCCGGCGTCGAGACAGGCTTGCGCGAATTCGGCGCTCTCCGACAGAAATCCGTAGCCGGGATGCACGGCCTCGGCGCCGGTCTTGCGCGCCACCTCGATGACGCGTTCGATGTTGAGATAGCTGTCGCGGGCACGCGCCGGTCCGAGCAGCACGGCTTCATCGGCCATGGCGACATGCATGGCCTCGGCGTCGGCCTCGGAATAGACCGCGACCGTGCGCAGTCCCATCGCCTTGGCGGAGCGGATCACGCGGCAGGCTATCTCGCCGCGGTTGGCGATCAGCAGGGTGTGAAATCGCCGGTACTGCGCTTGCGATTTCATCGTCACATCCTGAACAGGCCGAAGCGCGTCGGCTCGATCGGCGCATTCGCCGCCGCCGACAGGCCGAGGCCGAGTACCAGCCTTGTATCGGCGGGATCGATCACGCCGTCATCCCATATCCGGGCGGTGGCGTAATAGGGACTGCCCTGGCTTTCATACTGGTCGCGGATCGGCTTGCGGAACTTGTCTTCCTCTTCAGTCGACCACGTATCGCCCTTGGCCTCGATGTTGTCGCGCCGGACCTGGCTCAACACCATGGATGCCTGTTCGCCGCCCATCACGGAGATGCGGGCGTTGGGCCACATCCAGAGGAAACGCGGACTGTAGGCGCGGCCGCACATGCCGTAATTGCCGGCGCCGTAGGAGCCGCCGATCACGACGGTGAATTTCGGCACGCCGGCGGTGGCCACCGCCGTCACCAGCTTGGCGCCGTCGCGCGCGATGCCGCCCGCCTCGTATTTCCTGCCGACCATGAAGCCGGTGATGTTCTGCAGGAACACCAGCGGGATATTGCGCTGGCAGCACAGCTCGATGAAATGTGCGCCCTTCAGCGAACTCTCGCTGAACAGGATGCCGTTGTTGGCGATGATGCCGACCGGATAGCCCCAGATATGGGCGAAGCCGCAGATCAGGGTCTGGCCGTACAGCTTCTTGAATTCGTCGAATTCCGATCCGTCGACCAGCCGCGCGATGATGTCGTGCACGTCGAACGGCTTGCGGCCGTCGGCGGAGACGACGCCATAGATTTCCTCCGGCGCAAACAGCGGCTCGCGCGGCTCGCGCATGTTCAGATTGGCGCGTGTCGGCTGCTTCAGCGTGGCGACGATGCGCCGGGCAATGCCGATGGCGTGACTGTCGTTCTGGGCATAGTGGTCGGTGACCCCGGATTGCCGCGAGTGCACGTCTGCGCCGCCGAGCTCTTCCGCCGTCACCACCTCACCGGTCGCCGCCTTTACCAGCGGCGGACCACCGAGAAAGATCGTGCCCTGATTGCGCACGATGATGCTCTCGTCCGACATCGCCGGGACATAGGCGCCGCCGGCGGTGCAGGAGCCCATCACG
>JBAQER010000063.1:0-2805 GCA_049286845.1 Bradyrhizobium sp. | reverse complement strand
TTCTTGTGTACAACCCGGCCCGGACGATCCCGGCCACGTCGTCAGAGATCCCGGGTCTCGCGTTGCTCGCCCGGGATTCCGCTCAAGTAACCCAGGGTTACTTGAGCTCAACCTTGGCGCCGGCCTTCTCGAGCTGGGCCTTGATCTTCTCGGCTTCGTCCTTGTTCACGCCTTCCTTGACCGGCTTGGGCGCGCCTTCGACGAGGTCCTTGGCTTCCTTGAGGCCCAGGCCGGTGATGGCGCGGACTTCCTTGATGACTTCGATCTTCTTCTCGCCGGCGGCAGCGAGAATGACCGAGAACTCGGTCTTTTCTTCCGCGGGAGCCGCGGCGGCAGCAGCCGGACCAGCCACCGCGACGGCGGCAGCGGCGGACACGCCCCACTTCTCTTCGAGCAACTTCGCGAGCTCGGCAGCTTCGAGCACGGTGAGGCTCGAGAGGTCGTCAACAATCTTCTGTAAGTCAGCCATTGATCTGTTTCCTTAAGCGTATCGGTTCGAACCAGGTTTGATGTTTGCGAAGGGCGTCAGGCCGCTTCGCTCTTTGAGGCATAGGCCTGAACGACGCGCGCGAGCTTGGCCGCGGGCGCAGTCGAGAGCTGAGCGATCTTGGTCGCCGGCGCCACCAGGAGGCCGACGATCTTGCCGCGCAGTTCATCGAGTGACGGCAGCGAGGCAAGCGCCTTCACCCCGTTCACGTCCAGGACGGTTTTACCCATCGACCCGCCGAGAATGACGAACTGCTCGTTCGTCTTGGCGAATTCGATGGCAACCTTGGGCGCCGCCACCGGATCGTTTGAAGTCGCGATCACGGTCGGCCCCTTCAGCAGGGAACCGATGGCAACGACGTCCGTGCCTTCAAGAGCAATTTTGGCGAGACGGTTTTTCGAGACCTTCACCGACGCACCCGCCTGCTTCATCTGCATGCGCAGTTTCTGCATCTGGGCCACGGTGAGGCCGGAATAGTGGGCGACGACTGCAACGCTGGTGGTCTTGAACAGACCGTTCAGCGCCTCAACCGCGTCCTTTTTTGCCGCTCTTTCCACAGCAAGCTCTCTCCGGTTGGCGGTCTCTAGCCCTAGGGCAGGACCGCCGGGTTGCACCCATCGTCCCGCCTGAACCTGACCTCGAGACATCTTGGTCTCAGGACACGTCGGGCAAGACGACATTTGAAACGCCTGCCCTCCCGGGCCGAACGGGCCACGGGGTGTCGAGGTTCGAACCAAATCCGCATCGCGCCGCAGGCTGCGGCGCAAAATGAAAATCCGGTCTTCACCCGTCTATGCAGGCCGATGGATTAAGCCGTTGAAGAAACTTGCGTCTCACCGCGGGCGCCTGCAGTCTTGGACAGGATCGAGGCCGTCCGGCGAACCGAAAGACCCCTGCCCACACCCCTCCGAAACGACGGCTCTCCTTCCTTTCGAGCAATCCAAGCGGACGTCCTGAAAGGAATGATCTCCTAGTGCATCGGGTTTTCGGAATGCGAGCACGGACGTGCCAGCAACAGCCAGCACGCCCGGAACGGATTGTTTAACGAGTCTTTCCCGCCTTGCCAAGTGCAAAATTCGGGCCTTGGCAAACAGGCCGAAAAACGGTCGAAAGCCAATGCCCGGCGGCCGTCAGCCGCCCCGCACCTGATAGGGCAGCGGTTGGCCGGCAAAGAACGCCTCGAGATTGGCGATCACGCAGTCCTGCATCGCCGTGTGCGATTCCAGGGTGTGGCCGCCGATATGCGGGGTCAGCACCACATTCGGAAACGCGGTCAGCGCATCCGGCGCGTGCGGCTCCTGCTCGAACACGTCGAGGCCGGCGCCTGCGATGGTGTTGTCGGCCAGCGCCTTGACCAGCGCCTGTTCGTCGATGACCGAGCCCCTGGAAATGTTGACGACACAGCCGTCCTCGCCGAGCCTTTTGAGTATCCCGGCATCGACGACGTGGTGGGTATCCACACCGGCGCGCACCGCGATCATCAGCACGCTGCACCAGTCCGCCAGCGCCTCGAGGCTCGGCAGGTATTGATAGGGCACGTCATGACGGCTGCGGCTGAAATAGCCGACCTCGGTTTCGAACGCCGCCGCGCGCGCGGCGATCTTGCGGCCGATCTCACCCATGCCGTAGACGCCGATGCGGCGGCCGCGCATGCCGGCCTGCGGCCGCATCATCGGCGACGGTTTTGCCGACGACCAGCCGCCGCCTCGCACATAATCGTCCGCCGGCAGCAGGCGCCGCGTGGCCGCCAGCATCAGAGTCATGGCGATATCCGCGACCGAGGACGCATTCGCGCCGGGGCTGTGACCGACCGCGATTCCGCGCTGCGCCGCGGCGGGCAAATCGACGCCATCATAGCCGGTGCCGTAGCAGACGATGGCGCCGAGCTTGGGCATCCGGTCCATCATGTCACCACCGAGCGGCGTTCCACCCGCCGTGATCATCGCAGTGATGCCAGCGAGCTGTTCTGCCGTGAACTTCTCATGCGGCGGCTTGCCGGCGGCGTCCATCAGTTCGAAGCGCTCTCCGATGCGCACCATCATGGCCTTGGGGAAGCGCGAATAGATCAACACTTTGTGGGACATCGGCGGACTTCCTGCAGCGTTTTCGAGCGAGGTGGACACCGGTTCGCGTAAGGAAAAAGCGTCAAACCAAGACTTCAAAGACAAAGGGCGGAACGGGTTGCCCCGTCCCGCCCTCGATATTGGCTCAACCGTTCGATCGGCTCAGCCGAGCAGCGTGCTCGGCTCGACCTTCACGCCCGGGCCCATGGTGGAGGAAACGGCCACGCGCTGGATATAGGTGCCCTTGGCGCCGGC
>JBAQER010000062.1:0-12261 GCA_049286845.1 Bradyrhizobium sp. | reverse complement strand
GGTCCTGACTGGGCTCAGCATCGGATCGATCCTGCTGCTCGTGGCGCTGGGCCTCTCGATCATCTATGGCACGATCGGGGTGATCAACCTCGCTCATGGCGAGTTCATCATGCTCGGCGCTTACGCTGCCTGGGCGTTGAAGACCTATGTCGGGTTGTCTTTGTTGCCAGGTCTGATGGTGATTTTTCTCGGCGTCGGGCTGTTTGGCTGGCTGGTTGAGCGCATCCTGCTGCGCCGGCTGTATCGGCGACCGCTCGACACCATCCTGGCAACTTGGGGTGTTGGCGTCGTGTTGCAGCAGGTCGTTCGGCTCACCGCCGGTGGTGATCTGCGCTATGTCGAACTGCCGCCGTCGATGGCCAGCAGCGTGTCGATCTTCGGGGTCGAGATCGCCGCCTATCGTATCTTCATCTTCGTGGTCGCCGCGCTGTTGTTCCTGATCAGCTGGTCCATCATGAACCGCACGACTTTCGGACTGAAGCTGCGCGCGGTCGTGCAGGATCGCAACGTCGCGTCGTGCTTCGGCATCAATGCCGACTGGATCTATTCGCTGACCTTCGCCTATGGCGCCGGCCTCGCCGGCCTCGCCGGGGCGATCGTCTCGCCGTTGAAAAGCGTTTCACCCGAAATGGGCACGGGCTACGTCGTCGACGCATTCATGGTCGTCGTGCTCGGAGGTGTGCAGAGCCTGTTCGGCACGGTGATCAGCGCCTTCGCCCTGGGCGAGGTCACAGGCGTGATCGCGTTTCTCCAAAACGACACCATAGCCAAGGCGACCGTCCTGATCCTGATCATCAGCGTCATCCGCTTCCGGCCCCAGGGCCTGTTCGTCGCAAAGGTGCGCGCATGAGCAAGCCTCCTCAGTCGCCTTTGCGCCAACGCGCAACCGGTTTCTGGCAACCGGAACTGATCGGCATCGTCATCCTTATCGCCGCCATGTATTTGATGCCCTATGTGCTGGTCGACGACTTCCTAATCAGCAAATACAGCCGCTATCTGGTGTTCGGCTTGCTGGCGATGGCGCTGTCATTGTCCTGGGGCTATGGCGGCATCCTTAACCTCGGCCAGGCACTGCCATTCGGTCTCGGCTCTTACTGCATGGCCATGGCTCTCAAGCTCCGAACCATTCCGGTTCAGACCGGCGCCGACGGCCTGCCGGACTTCATGGTCTGGAACAATGTCCAGCAGCTGCCATGGTTCTGGGTGCCATTCTACTCGATGACCTTCGCCATCTTCGCCGGCATCGTTGTGCCCTCGGCGCTGATGGGTGGGCTCGGTTGGTTCATGTTCCGCGGCCGGGTCACCGGCGTGTTCGTGGCGATCACGACGCTGGCCATGCTGGTCGTCGTCAACCTGCTGATCATCGATCAGCAGCAATATACCGGCGGCTTCAACGGCATCACCGATCTGGCGCAGCTGACCGTCGGCGGCATCGTGTTCGACGCCTATAACCGGACCACTTTCTATCTGATCTCCTCCGTCGCCAGCGTTGTCCTCGTGTTCGGCTACGTGCTCTCTCGCACCAAATTCGGTCTGATCCTGCAGGCGATCCGCGACCAGGAAGGCCGCGTGCAGTATTTCGGCTACGACGTCGCCAGCTACAAGATCACCGTGATGGCGATCTCGGCGGCGATCGCCGGTCTTGCCGGCATGCTCTACACGATCGTGATGGAGTTCGCGTCGCCGACATTCCTCAACGTGCCTCTCAGCCTGTCGGTGGTGATTTGGTGTGCTGTCGGTGGCCGCGGCAGCCTGCCCGGAGCCTTCGTCGGCGCGGTGTTGGTCACTGGCATGCAGGGAGCTCTGTCGGAATCGAAAGCCTTCCTCGACACATGGACCCTGGTGATGGGCGTCCTGTTCGTGCTGGTTGTCCTCTTCCTGCCCTCCGGCCTCGCTGGCCTGATCGGTCAGTTACTGGCGAAAATCCGGCCTGGCGACGGCCATGGCCAGAACGGAACCGTCGATGTGAAGTCCAGCCATCCGAAGGAGATCGCATGAGCACCCATCTGGTCGTGCGCGATCTGGCCGTCAGCTTCAATGGCTTCATGGCCGTCAACGGGCTCGATTTGACCATTAACAAGGGCGAGCTGCGCTGTCTGATCGGCCCGAACGGCGCCGGCAAGACCACCTGTCTCGATCTGATCTGCGGCAAGGTCAAACCGACCGCCGGCTCGATTGTGTTCGATGGCAAGCATCTTGAAACGCTTGAGGAGTACATGATCGCCCGCTCCGGTGTCGGCCGCAAATTTCAGGTGCCGAGCGTGTTCCGGGAACTGACCGTGCGCCAGAATCTGGAAGTCGCCTACTGCAAAAAGCCGGGCGTGTGGACCAATCTAATGCGCGGGCCCCAGAATGACGACACCGCTGGTCTGGAAGACCTTTGCGGCTTCGTCGATCTTATCGACCAAATGGAGGCGCCGGCCGCCTATTTGTCCCATGGCCAAACCCAGTGGCTGGAGATCGCGTTGCTGATGGCGCAGAACGCCGAGCTGATCCTGATGGACGAGCCGACCGCCGGCATGACCGTCCAGGAAACCCGCAAGACCGCGGAGATCTTCAACAGGCTAAAGGGCCGGCACACGCTGATCGTGGTTGAGCACGACATGGGCTTCGTCAAAGAAATCGGCGATTCGATTTCGGTTATGCATCAAGGCAAGTTGCTCGCGGAAGGAAGTGTCAGCGACATCGAGACCAACCCGCTCGTGCGCGAAGCCTATCTTGGCTCGGGGGGCTTCGGTCATGCTTGAGATCAACAATCTCAGCGCCTTCTACGGCAATAGCCGCGCCTTGCAGAATGTTACGCTGGAGGTTGGCGACGCGGGCTTCCTCAGTGTGCTCGGACGCAACGGCGTGGGCAAAACCACGTTGCTGCGCAGCATCGTCGGGCTGATGGACAAGATTGACGGCAGCATCCGACTCGACGGCGAGGAAATTGCCGCAACCCCGACCCATGATCGGGTCAGGCACGGCATCGGCTATGTGCCGCAGGGCAGGGGCATCCTGCCGCAATTCACAGTGCGCGAGAATCTGAAACTTGGAACCTTCGCCCGCCGCAATTCCGGCGATGCGGGCGTGCTCGAGGACAAGGTGTTCGACCTGTTCCCGGTGCTGAAGGAATTCCTGAATCGCCGCGGCGGCAATTTGTCCGGCGGCCAGCAGCAGCAACTCGCCATTGCCCGCGCGATGCTGACCAACCCGAAGATTGTCCTGCTCGACGAGCCGACCGAGGGAATTCAGCCCAACCTCGTTGAGCAGATCGAGGACGTGATTAGCCGCCTCAACAAGGAGCACGGCATCACGATCATCCTTGTCGAGCAAGACGTGGACTTCGCCCGACGTGCCTCACGATCCTTCGTGATCATCGAAAAAGGCCACGTCGCGGCGTCCGGACCGATCGATACGCTAACCGACGACCTCGTCCACCGTCACATGGCCGTTTGATCGACGGCAAACTCAAACCAAAACAGGAGGCTATCCCATGCTTCACGGTGACATTTCCAGCAGCAACGACACAGTCGGCGTAGCCGTCGTCAACTACAAGATGCCGCGCCTGCACACCAAGGCCGAGGTGCTCGACAACGCCCGCAAGATTGCCGACATGGTGGTGGGCATGAAGACCGGCCTGCCGGGCATGGACCTGGTGATCTTCCCGGAATACTCCACCCACGGCATCATGTACGACTCGAAAGAGATGTACGAGACCGCCTCGCAGGTTCCGGGTCCCGAGACCGAGATCTTCGCCGAAGCCTGCCGCAAGGCCAAGGTCTGGGGCGTGTTCTCGCTCACCGGCGAACGCCACGAGGAGCACCCGCACAAGGCGCCTTACAACACCTTGATCCTGATGAACGACAAGGGCGAGATCGTTCAGAAATACCGCAAGATCATGCCGTGGGTGCCGATCGAAGGCTGGTATCCCGGCAATTGCACCTATGTTTCCGAAGGTCCGAAGGGCCTGAAGGTCAGCCTGATCATCTGCGATGACGGCAATTTCCCGGAAATCTGGCGTGACTGCGCCATGAAGGGCGCCGAGTTGATCGTGCGTTGCCAAGGCTACATGTACCCGGCCAAGGAACAGCAGATCATCATTTCCAAGGCGATGGCCTGGGCCAACAATGTCTATGTCGCGGTCGCCAATGCCGCCGGCTTTGACGGCGTCTATTCCTACTTCGGTCACTCCGCGATCATCGGCTTCGACGGCCGCACCCTGGGCGAGACCGGCGAGGAGGAATACGGCATCCAGTATGCCCAGCTGTCGAAGAGCCTGATCCGCGATGCGCGCCGTACCGGCCAGTCGCAGAACCACCTCTACAAACTGGTCCATCGCGGCTATACCGGCATGATCAATTCCGGCGAAAGCGCGCGCGGCGTCGCGGCCTGCCCCTATGATTTCTACAAGAATTGGATCGCCGATCCGGAAGGCACGCGCGAAATGGTCGAGGCGATGACCCGCCCGACCGCGGGGACTGACGAATGCCCGATCGACGGCATCCCGAATGAGAAGTCCCCGGCTCACCGCTAAGGATAGGCTGACTTGGGGCATCTTCACTTTGCCCTTAGCAGGTGTGGTCCGGAGCATCGTCGTCTCAGACGATGCTCCGTACCCTTGGTGGTAGCCAATTCCGTGAGAGCCCTGCATTCTCCGGATCCGGCTTCGGCCGCAGCATTCTTTCAGGAACCGCGTGAGCTTATGACCAACCTGGACGACTATCGCATTCGCGAGCAACCCTATTACAAGGCGGTTGGCACCGAGATCGCGCTGTTCGAGGCGGCCCATCAGGCGCGCATGCCGATGATGCTCAAAGGCCCGACCGGCTGCGGCAAGACTCGTTTCATCGAATTCATGGCCTGGCGCCTGAAAAAGCCGCTGGTCACCGTCGCCTGCCACGAGGACATGACCGCCTCCGACCTTGTCGGCCGCTTCCTCCTCGACGCCACTGGCACAGTCTGGCACGATGGACCATTGACCAATGCGGTCCGCTACGGCGCGATCTGCTATCTCGACGAGATTGTCGAGGCACGCCAGGATACCACTGTCGTTATCCATCCCTTGACTGACGATCGACGCATTCTGCCTCTGGAGAAGAAGAACGAGCTGGTCCGGGCGCATCCGGACTTCCATCTGGTGATCTCATACAATCCCGGCTACCAGAGCGTGCTGAAGGACTTGAAGGAATCGACCAAACAGCGTTTTGGCGCGATCGATTTCCATTATCCCGCCGCTGACGTCGAGACTGAGATCGTCGCCCACGAGGCCGGCATCCCTACCAGCGCCGCGCGCACTTTGGTCGAGATCGGCATCCGCTCCCGCAACCTGCGTGGCCATGGTCTGGACGAAGGTGCCTCGACGCGCATGCTGATTCACGCCGGGCGGCTGGTGGCGAAAGACGTGTCGCTCAGCGCGGCCTGCGATGCCGCGTTGGTGCTGCCGATCACCGACGATCCGGACATGCGCGAAGCGCTCAAGGACGCCATTGCTGCCTGCATCTAAAGGCGGACTCGCCGGGATGACCAATCAAACGCCCTTTGCCGATCTCGTGGAATCCGGATTGGTCGGAGATCCGCGCAACGGTTCGATCTGGCGCGCGCTCCGGCGAGTATTCAACGCTCATCAACTCGCCGACTGGCGCGCCGATCTGGCAAGATTGCAGGCGAGCGGCCTCGGGCCCGCCGGGCTTGAAGTTTATATCCGCGCGACCGGGACCCTCGCCGAAAAGCGCGGGCCGCTGGCTGCGCTGGCGCTCGCCCCCTGTATTCTCGATGTCGAGCGGCATGCCGGCCGCGCCGCCGCCGCGGCACTCAGCGAGGCAACCGCGCCGGCGCTACGCCATCTCGGCAATGAGCGCGATTTCCGCGACTGGCTCGATGCGGTCGCTGAACTGGCCGCGCAAGGGCCGGAATCGGTGGCACCGGTGCTGGCCCGCTCCGACGGCCTGCTCGCCGAACTCGGCGCCCACGGTTTTCGCGCCTGGGTGCTCGGAGGCCTGCGCGCCGGTGGCGGCGATCCCGAGCGCCGGCTGGCGCTGTTCAGCCTGTCCGACCCGCGCGCCTTCGATCTGTTCGAACAGGCGACCGGCGATATCGGCTTCACCGATGTCGAACGTGCGCTGAAGGCCTATCTGATCGCGCTGTTCCGGCAGAAACCATTCATCCGCGCCGTCGCCGGTACGCCGGGCGACACCCTGCAGCGCCGCGCCAGCTTTGAGCGCCAGTTCGTGCAGGTGCCGGCGCGCCTGCGCGGCGTCGCGACCAGTTCGGTCAGGAAAGTCTATCGGGCGATGCTTGCCCATATCGGCGCGCATCTGGTCCATTCCGGGCCACGGTTCCAGGTCCGCGGGCTGAAGCCGATGCAAGTGGCGCTGGTGTCCCTGATCGAGGACGCCCGGGTCGAGCAATTGGCCATGCGCGAGTTGCCCGGGCTGTTTCGGTTATGGGCGCCTTTTCATACCGCCCGCGCCGATGGTGGCGTCACTGCGCCGAGCCTGTTCGCGCGGCTGTCGCGGGCGCTGATCGACCCAAACTATCGCGACGACGATCTGTGGGTGACAAAGGGCCGGCAGATGTTCTTCGCCGATCGCGAGGCCTGGGTCGATCCGGGTATCAGTCGTCAGATCGGCAATCTGCTTGGCAACGATCTCGGCCAGATGCGCATCCAGTTCAATCCGCGCACCTATCGGGTCGAGCCGCTCTATCGCGACGACAATTCCGGCCTGTGGGACACCGACGACGCGCCGCCGCAGATAAGCGAAGAACAGGAAGTCATCGTTGAAACCGTTCGCATCGAGCGGACCCAAGACCTTGACGACCATGATCTGGAGAGATCGATCCCGGATGACGATGTCGGCCAGGCGACCGCGCGAGAATCGCGCGCCGACGACGGCGTGCCGGTCGGCAAATATGCCGAATATGACTATCTGCTCGGCCGCGAACGCTCGGAATGGACGACCGTGGTAGAATACCAGCCGCAACCGGTCGACACCACACTGCTCGACCGCCAGCTGCAGAGCTATGGCGACGTGCTCAACCGGCTGGAGAATCTGGTCGGCGCCGCGCGGGTCAGCTGTCCGGCTAGGCTGCGCGCCCGCACCGAAGGTGATCGGCTCGATCTCGACGCCACGATTGAGGCGGCGATCGACCGGCGCGCGGGTCTCGCGCCGTCGCCACGGGTCTACGAAACCACCGAGCGGCGCAACCGCGACCTGTCGGTGCTGGTGCTGCTCGACATCTCGGAATCGACCAAGGATTTTGTCAAAGGCAGTTCGACCACGATCCTGACCGTTGAACGAATCGCCACCGCGCTGCTGTCCCAGGCCCTGTCCGACCTTGGCGACGCCTTTGCGGTTGCCGCCTTCTGCTCGAACGGCCGCGACGACGTCCGCTTCTATCCGGTAAAAGGTTTCAACCGACCCTACGACCGCGACGCCCGCGCCCGGCTCGCGGGCCTGCGCGGCGGCCTGTCGACCCGGATCGGTGGCGCGCTGCGCCATGCCGGCGCGGTGGTGGGGGCGCAGCGGACCCATCGCCAGTTGGTACTGGTGGTCACCGACGGTGAACCATCCGACATCGACGTCGCCGACAAGCGCTATTTCGTCGAGGATGCACGCAAGGCGGTGCAAAGCCTCGCGCATAACGCCATCGACGTATTCGGCATCGGGCTCGACGGCGCCGGCACGGGCTATCTGGGGCGGATATTCGGCCGACGGAATTTCGTCGTCATCGACCAGATCGCCCGTCTTCCCAACAAGCTGCCGCTTCTTTACATGCGCCTGACCAGCTGAACCTGGCTGGTAAACGGCAATCCTGTAGCTCTTGCCGCTTGGGTCGTAACTGGCTCCGGCTTCGCCTTCGCATCAATGTCCGGAACGCTCTGGCGATTGTGAAGCCGGGGGCCGTCATCAAATAGCATAGCGCCGAGTTCAGATTGTGTTGACGCTGGAGACTGAAACCTCACAGCGGCCAGCCGAAGGCATCGTCATAAGTCCGTCAGCTTGTTCGCGAGATGAGCGTCGGAAACCTTGTGTGTACCGAAAAGCTCGTCCGACAATGTTTGCGAGTCAAATTCCCTGTTCCAAGAATAAAATTCTCTGTTTCTCAAAATATTTTCCCTGTTAATTTTCGTAGGGAATTGTCAGAGAAGTTGCTGCGGCACAGCATTTTTTTCTCCGGAACTGGCCTTTTGGAGCCTCGGAATCGCAAATTCCCTATAAAATTCCCTGTTAGCAGGGAATTTCGGTGGAGACGGGTGCGATCAGCACTGCGTCGCCAGCCAGGCATTCTTGTGTTCGGCCAGGGCAATGAACCTGCAGCGTCAGGCATCCTGACATCAGAAGCCGACGAGCTGAGACCTCATCTATTTATGCTTAGGAAAATCAAATCTACCGCATTCACGGTTTTCCTAGCCGTGCCGAAAGCCGCGGCGACAGGCACAAAAGTGAATGTGCCCGTCATCGTTTCACCAGACCGCACTTGCTGCGATCGAGCGGGCGGAACGCCTGGTCTGGCGGGATGGTGGAGAGATCATGAACAAGCGACTGATCGCGAATTTCATTTGCTGTGCCTGCCTTACCCTGGCGACGGCTGCAGAAGCCCGAACCTCTTACGACGGTCCCTGGAATCTCGTCTTTTTTACACAACGCGGAAGCTGCGATCAGACGTACAATTTCTCAGTGAACATAAACGACGGGATTGTGACGCATCCCAATCTGGTGAAGTTCAGAGGGTATGTCGGAAGATCGGGCGCGGTTCGCGCATCGGTGACGGTCCACGACAAATACGCGTCAGGTTCGGGAAGGCTGGCGCGAGACTCAGGCCGCGGGACCTGGCGCGGCCGCGCAGGAGGTGGGCGCTGCTCGGGATATTGGACCGCGCAACGCAACCAGTAGGACGCAATCACCGGGATTAGCCCCTTGAAAACGCGACGGTTCTACTGCTGTGGCTACGAGGCCTCAGCAATCTTGAGCATTGCATGCGGCGTGGGGCCAAATGGTTCATCGGCGACATGGCCCTGTTTCTTGTGCCCGCGGTGCTTGCTGTGCTGCATCACCGCGAGCTCCCCTGCCGCGCCGGCTTGAAGGTCCTTGGTGTCATTCTCTGCAGTTCGCTCGCGGCGTTGACGAGATGATCCTGTTTTCCGGTGATGGTGACTTTCGATCGTTCGTCGAAGCCGTCCAGCGCCGCGGCGCGTCCACGATCAGGCGCAAATTTCGCGTTATCCGTCGGGGCATCGGAAGACCCACGCGAACAGGCAATCAAGCTGGCCGTGGGCGTTTTGATCAATATGGAATGCTCTAGGCAGTAACTTCAGCCAGTTCGCGAAGCGACTGCGACATCTGCGCCTCGCGGTCGTGCAGCGAAAACGCCGGACCATCGTAAAGAAACGAGCACTGGTGGATGACGATGTTTCCACCGTCCACGTTGACGAGGGCGTAGTCCGGCGCCTCATGCGTTCCCGGGATGTGGCCCTCGGTCTCGAAATCAAACGCGACCTGATGGGTCAGTGCACGCTGGATATGGAAGGGTATGCCGCGCCAGGTTCCGGCGATCGGCCGGTGCAAATGGCCCATGAACATATGATCAGGCTTGCGGGTGCGGGCGATGAGGTCCCATTCGGCCTCGCCGTTCGCGAGCTTGATGGTGTCCATATAGCGCAGGCCGCTGTCGAACGGCGGATGGTGCTGGAACAGCAATAGCGGGCGGTCGGTAGGTGCGGAGCCGAGCGCATCGGCCAGAAAATGCAGCCGCGCGTCGCACAATATGCCGGCATGGTCCGGCGTATCCTCGTTCAGCGTATCCAGCGTGACGATGGTCGCGGCGTCGAAGACATGCACGCCCTGCACAAAGCCGTTATTGTCGCGATCGGCCCCTGGAAACGCGGCCCGGAAAGCTGCGCGTTTGTCGTGGTTTCCCATCATCAGGATGGTGGGAGCGTCGAGCTCTGCAAGCACGCCGGCCAGACTGGTATAGGCTGCCTGTTCGCCCCAATGCGCGAGGTCGCCTGACGCAATGACAAAGGAAATGTCCTTGTGGGTCGTGTTGATCTTCTTGACCGCGACCGCGAGGCGTTGTGCCGGATCGAGCCCGTACAGCTTCCTGCCGCGCGGCACGAAATGCGTATCGGTGAGAATGACAAATTTCATCGCTGCATGGTCTCCCGGTTCCACATTGCAAAATCCGGCGACCCCTCGGTCCGGATTGCTCCCTGGTAGCCGAACTCGACCATGTGCACGGTGACATAGTCGGGGCCGACGAACGCGACGCCATAGGCTTCCGGCAGATCGGACGCGCTCAGCATCAGCTTCTCCGAAAACAGGGGATAGCTGGCGTGGTTGGTGCCGCGCAGCGAGGTGGCGGGCACGCCGGCTACCGAGCCGCCCAGCGGCAGATGGCAATGACCGAAGAAGATATGCCGGATCTTGTCGCGGTGCCGTCCGACGATCCCGCGGAACGCCGCGTCGTCCAGGAGCCGGATCTGGTCCATCGGGCCAAGGTGGGTCGGCATCGGATTGTGATGCATGAACAGCAGAAGCGGCCCGTCATGTTCGGACAGCCGTTGCTCCAGCCAGTCCTGCCGCAGCGGGCAATAGCGGCCGGCATGGGTTTGGGGTTCGGTGGTGTCGAGAAACAGGCAGCGGCCGGCGACGGTGTCTTGAAATCCCTGCGCAAAGCCATCGGACTCGCCATATTCGGGAAAAACGCCGAGGAAGTCGGCGCGGTTGTCGTGATTGCCGATGCAGAGCCGGACCGGAAGCGGAAAGCCATCCAGCCGGCTTCGCAACCACTCGTAGTCCGCCCGGTCGCCCCAGTCGGAGAGATCGCCGGTTATCACCATCAGCTCGGCGTCGCTGTGGTCCGCAAGGACGTGCCGGAGCGCCCGCTCGAAATTATGGCGGGGGTCGCGGCCGCCGATGGTGCTTCCAGGGGCGGTCAGATGGATGTCGCTGAGATGGATGAGCTTCATGGTGAACCTCGCTGCGATCGACAGCGGGGCGCCGTGGCGCCCCGTTGCATTGGGTCAAGGCGGGCGCGTGCCCGGTTACGCAGCTCAGCGCGCCGAGCCGACCGATCGCGGCAGCAGTTTCTGCACGTCGGCGGCCATGTCGGCGAGCACGGCATCGGGCTCCTTGGTGCGCGTGCCGCTCACGATGGTGTTGAGGTGATCCTTGATGACGTCGGTAATCTTCAGTCCGTTGTCGCCCGGGAATGCGTACCACTTGGTCAGCAGCGGCAGCTGCTTGACCGCGGTGTAGTTGTTCGGGTTCTTGACGTAGAAGTCCTTCAGATAGACTTCGTTGGTGACCTTGTTGGGCGGCATATAACCGGTGGTTTGGGCCATGATTGCCGCGCCCTTTGGGCCGGTCCAGAATTTTACTACCTCCCAGGAAGCGTCGCGCTTGGCCTTGTCCTTGGCGAGGATCATGACCACGTTGCCGCCGGCCGGCAGCCGGCCGTTCGGGCTCACAACGTCGGGAAAGGTATGCGTCTTCAGCTTGAACTTGTCGCCGATCATCTGCGTCACCTTGTTCAGGTCCGAGGTCGAGGTGACGTGGATGCCGGTCTTGCCGGCGGCGAATGCCGCGCGCATTGCGGGCTGATCGAGGTTTGGCATGCCGCCATCGCTGACAAGACGCGCCAGCGTTCGGATCGCGAACTGGCCTTCCGGGCCGTTGAACGCCACCTTGGTCTCATCCGCGTTCAGCATCGAGCCGCCGCGGGCGAACACCGGCGCCTGCCACAGCCAGTTGCCGGTGATGTCCCAGGAATAGGTGATGCCGTTGACGTCGGGCGTGCTGGCCTTGATCTTCCTGGCCAGATCGATGATGCCGTCCCACGTCGTCGGCAGGTTTGCCGGATCGGCGCCGGCCTTCGTGGCGAGATCGAGATTGACATAGACGATCGGCAGCGAGATCGCGAACGGCAGCGCGTAAACCTTGCCGCTGGAGGTGCCGATGTCGAACATGGCCTGGTGGAAACCCTGCTTGTCGAAGTCCTTTTCGGCGGCAATGTAGCCATCGAGCGGCGCGGGAATGTTCTTGTCGACGAGCACGCGGATACGGTTGAGTCCCTGGAAGCTGACGTCGGGCATCTGGCTGGTGACGGCCTCGCGCAGCACGCGCTGGGTGCCGTCCTCGTAGGATTCATAGGGTGCGCGCAGCGTCACCTTGATGTCCGGCCTGACCTTGGCGAACTCTTCCGCGATCTTCTTGTGGGTCTCGGTAAACAGTTCCGGGTAGGGATACTGCAGCACCACTTCGGTCTGGCTCTGGG
>JBAQER010000061.1:0-21033 GCA_049286845.1 Bradyrhizobium sp. | reverse complement strand
GTCTGGGCCTGCGCGCCGGCGATGCCGGCTAGCAGGGCCAGTGCGGTTAACGTCGTTCTCTTCAGCATGGATGTCTCCCTTTTTGAGTTGCACCTAGAGGTCTATTTGATACCGGTCAGCGTGATGCCCTCGATGAACCGGCGTTGGGCGAGCAGGAACGCGACGACCAGCGGCGCGATGATGACGATAGCGGCCGCCATCAGCGGGCCGTAATTGGTGCCGGCCTCCTCGTTGCGGAAACTGGCGACGCCGAGCGGCGGCGTGCGCAAATGTTCGCTGTTGAGCACGATCAGCGGCCAGAAATAGTCGTTCCAGTGCGCGACCACCGAGAAGATTCCGAACGCGGTCAGGGCCGGAATCGCGGTCGGCAGCATCACGCGCCAGACGATGCCGAATTCGGAGATGCCGTCCATCCGCGCGGCCTCGATCAGGTCGTCCGGCACGGTCTTGAAGAATTGCCGCATCAGGAAGATCCCGAACGCCGAGATCGTGAACGGCACGATCAGCGCCGCATAGCTGTCCAGGATTCCGATCTTGTGAAACAGCAGGAATACCGGGATCGCGGTCGCCTGCGGCGGAATCAGGATGCAGAACAAGACCAACGCGAACAGCACCTCGCGGCCGGCGAACCGCAGCTTGGCCAGCGCATAGGCGGCGGGCAGAGCGATCAGCACCTGCAGGGTAAAGATCGATACCGTGACCACGACGCCGTTGATCAGGAACCGCCATAGATTGGCCTTGCCGAAGGCCACGGCGAAATTGTCCCACAGCGCGAAGCTGTGCGGGATGAAGTGGATATTGGTGGTGAAGATCTCGGTCTGCGGCTTCGACGCCGTCGAAATCATCCAGACAAATGGCAGCAGAATGAAAGCGGCGCCGGATAGCAGCAGAAAATGCCGAACGGCGGACCAGGCGACGGTGTGGCGGCGCGGCGTCATGTGTAATGCACTCCGCGGTTCGCCAGTGTCGACTTGACCAGCGTCAGCAGCAGCACGAAAATCAGGAACACCACGGTCAGTGCCGCGCCATAGCCCGAGCGGAAGAATTCGAAGCTCTCGACGTACATGGTGTGGATCAGGACTTCGGACGATTTCGACGGTCCGCCCTTGGTCAGCACATGGACGGTGTCGAACACCTGAAACGAACGGATTCCGGTGATGACCACGACGAACACGGTGGTCGGTCCCAGCATCGGCCACGTCACCAGCCGGAACCGGGCCCAGGCGCCGTGTGCGCCGTCGATTTCGGCGGCGTCGTAGAGCTGCTTGGGGATCGACACCAGGCCAGCGAGAAACAGCACCATGTTGAAGCCGAGCGCCTGCCAGATGCCGATCACACAGAGCGCATAGAGCGCTGTGCGGCGGTCCTGCAGCCAGCTGTAACCCTCGAGCCCCATGCCGTGCAGCAGACCGTTGACCAGGCCGAACTGCGGATGCAGCATGAATTCCCAGACGATCGACATCGCGATCAGCGTCGCCATGACCGGCAGGAAGTAGATGGTGCGATACCACGCCCTCAGGCTGCTGCCGCTCTCGATCAAGAGCGCCACGCCGAGCCCCAGCGCCACTGCTGCGGGCACCACGATTGCGACATAGATCAGCGTGTTGCGCAGCGAAATCCAGAACACCCTGTCGGCAAACATCTCCTGATAGTTGGCGAGGCCGATCCAGGAGAATTGCGGGCTTCCGAGCTGATAGTCGGTGAACGACAGCGCGATGACGCCGAGCAGCGGCCCGAGCAGCAGCAGGCACATCAGAACGAAGGCGGGTGCCGCCATCGCCAGCGCAGGCCGCGAGCGGCTTTGGCTTTGTGTCCGTGGCGGCGTTGTTGCGGCCGCAAGGCGCCCGGCTGGAATCGCTGTCGCGATGAGGGTATCAGCCAAGGGCTTTCTCCCGCACGCGCTCGCTGCGAACCGGCGCCGCGACCTCGATGCGCTTGCCGGCGGTGTCGAACACCCTGACCGCGCTGGCAGAGAAGCCGAGGTGGATCGCGCTTCCGATCGCCGGAAGCGGACGGTCGGGGCTGACCCGCGCGAGCAAGGGCAGGTCGATGCGATCGACCCGGACGTGAACGAACGCCTCCGCGCCGAGGTTTTCCAGATGCACGACGGTGCCGGAAATGGCGCCCGGGCCGTTGCCGAGCTCCATGCGCTCCGGTCGCACGCAGACCGAGCAGCGGCCCGCCGCGGCCGGGGTGCCCAGGTCGAGCGGCCGTCCCAGGACCTCCAGGCCGCCGTCGTCGCGGACGACACCGGGCAGGGCGTTGATCTTGGGGCTGCCGACGAATTCCGCGACCCGGATATCCTGCGGGTTTTCGTAGACTTCGGCCGGCGTTCCGATCTGAACGATGTGCCCCCCGATCATGACCGCGATGCGGCTCGACATCGTCATCGCTTCGGCCTGGTCATGGGTGACGTAGACGAAGGTGGCCTTCAGCTGGCGGTGCAGTTGCGCAAGCTCGGTGCGCATATGCACCCGGAGTTTGGCGTCCAGGTTCGACAGTGGCTCGTCGAACAGAAAGCCGACCGGCTGGCGTACGATGGCGCGGCCGACGGCGACACGCTGCCGCTGGCCGCCGGACAGTTGTCCGGGCTTGCGCTTGAGCAGCGCCGACAGTTCGAGTTGGGCGGCCACGCGTTCGACCTCTTCCCGGATGCCGCGTTCGGTACTGGCGCGGCCGGGGTGGAGCCGGCCGACCAGGGGCGTCCGCGCCAGCGCGGAATGGCGTCGCATCCGCAGCGGCACGGCAATATTGTCGAACACGGTCAGGTGCGGATACAGTGCGTAGGACTGAAACACCATCGCGAGGTTGCGGGCGCTGGGACGAATGCCGTCGACCTGAACGCCTTCAATACGCACCTCACCGGAGCTCTGGGGCTCCAGACCGGCGATGACGCGCAGCAATGTCGACTTGCCGCAGCCTGACGGGCCGATCAGCGCGATGAATTCGCCGTCCTCGATCGCAAGATCGATGCCCTTCAGAATTTCCGTCGAGTCGAATGTCTTGCGGATTGCTCTCAGTTCGATCTTCGCCACCAGTAGTCCTCCAATCGCGGGTCACTGGTAGGGCAGGATTTTGACAGTCACGTAACAGTTCAATTTGTTTCCAGCGGTATCGCGCGCTCGCGCGTGAGTCATCCGCCTATCGCAAAACCTTCGGCGCCTAGTCAAACCTCCCGGGCACCCTTCGCCGTGATTCGACGAGGGGACAGCGAATGCCGATTGCGATACGTGCCAAGCAGGGTCTGACCAGACGTCAATTGTTGGTCCGGTCAGCATCCACGGCCGCGCTGGCTGGACTCGGAGGTTTGGCGAAGCCCTTTCTGAGCCGCGCCGCGGATCGTCCGCTGATGACGAGCGGAATTGCGTCGGGGGACGTGTCCGCCCATTCTGCAGTCATATGGGCAAGGGCCGATCGGCCCGCGCGCATGCAGGTGGAATGTTCGACCACCGAAAGTTTCAAGACCATCATTGGCGGCGCTTCGTCGGAAGCGTTGCCCGACTCCGACTTCACGTCGAAACTGCTGCTTGAGGGCCTGCCGCCCGGGCAGGATATCTTCTACCGCGTACGCTTCGAAGATATCGCCGGAATATCGGGGGAAGCGCAGACCGGGCATTTCCGCACCGCGCCCGTCGAGCGCCGCTCGATCTCGTTCGTCTGGTCGGGCGATACCGCGGGCCAGGGCTGGGGCATCGATCCCTCGCGCGGCGGCATGCGAACCTACCGGACCATGCTTGAAAACCGCCCGGACTTCTTCATTCATTCCGGCGATCACATCTACGCCGACTGTCCGATCCCGTCCGAACTGAAAATGCCTGACGGCAACGTCTGGCGGAACATCGTCACGGAAGAGAAATCCGTTGTTGCGCGCAGCCTCGCGCAGTTTCGCGGCCGCGCGCTTGCTCGAGGACGTATTGCCTTACGATCCGGAACCCGGAATCTGCCTTGTCCTGACGGAACAAGGCGATCCTGTCGATTGCAAGTGTCTTGAGGCCGATTGCGGAAAAACGATTCTGCAGCATCGCCAACAAAGGTTCGCGGCGCTCGGCATCAAGCCCGCCCGTGAGCGTCATGTGGAAGCGGAAGTCCTCCATCGCATAGGGATATCCCCAGCGATCGAGATGTTCGCGCTGCCGCGGCGTCAACTGGGAAGGATTGCGCCGGGTGCGATCCGATTCGGTGAGCGGCGCGCGGAATGAATCGAATTCACTGACGCAATCGGCGGCGAGGCGCTTCAGCTCCAGGGGCGGCTCCGTAGGGATTACCGCGATAAAGCCGCTGATCGAACCGACGACCGGGCTGATCACCGGAATCGCCCGGGGCGTTGCGGCGAAGGCCGCACAGGCGGCCACAAGCTCGGCCTCGGTCCTCCCGGGCGCCAGCGACAGCGGCGCCTTCAGCGTGGCGTGAAAGCCGTAATTTCGTGGGGCTCGTGTCAGCTCGCGCCAATCCGGTACTTCCTGCAGCATGCCGTCCGGAAAGGGCAGGTCTTCGCCGCTGTAAGCATCATAGCCGAGCAGTTGTGCGCCGAAGCGATCAAGGTCGCTGCCGGGCGGCGGGGCGTAGTAGATCGCGTAGCGGGGAAAGTCGGTCATATCAGCAGAATAAAGTCGCTTCACGCGGCTGCAACCGCCTTGCGCGGGACGGTCGTGAACCGGGTCAAGCGGTCGGCTTCGGTGAGATGAACCACCCGGCCCGCAGCGAGGACGCCGACGATGCGCGGCCGCAGCGGCGCCTCGTCATCGACGAGGATGATGTCGGCGCGCCGGCCTTCCGCGAGAACGCCGCGATCGGTGAGGCCCGCGGCGTTGGCCGGGCCCGCCGATATCAGGTCCCAGGCGCCGGCGAGCGGCAGCACGCCGTCGGCGGCGAGGCGGAACGCGGCCAATAGCTGCGCCGGATAGTAATAGTCGGAGGCAAGCACCGAGCATAAGCCTTTGGCGACCATGTCGGCAGCTTTGGTCCATCCGGTATGGCTGCCGCCACGCACGACATTGGGCGCGCCGAACACGATGAAGTCGCCGGCTTCGGTCGCCTCGCGCGCGGTTTCCTCGTTGACCGGGAATTCGGCGATGCCGACGCCCTGGGCTCGAAATGCCCTGCGCGTTGCCGGACTCTCGTCGTCATGCGACAGCATCCGGACGCGGGCGTCTCGCGCCGCTTGCGCCAGCCGCGCGATCGATGCCGGGATGTCGTGACCACGGGAAACGACGCGCTCGACCAGCGAATCGAACGCCTCGCTCGAAAGGCCGGTGCGCTCGACCATGCGGCTTCGCTTCTGCGGCTTGGCAAGGCTGGCGACGGTGGAATCCATGTGGTCGTTGAACGCGAACAGATCGATCCTGCCGCCGGACAGCCATTGGGCGATCTCGGCTTCGGCATCGAGATTGTAGGTTTCGTGGCGCAGATGGAAGCGGGTGTCCGCCGCGAGTTGCGGCCTCAGCGCCTCGATGGCTTCGAGCAACTGCCGGGCGTTGTCCGCGCTGCGCAGGCCCGGCTCCCAGGACCAGGTCGTGGCATGAAAGACGGTCGTGATGCCGTTGGCGATCGCCTGCCGGTCGCTGTCCGCCAGCGCCACGTCGACGGGAAAGTCGACGCCGGCCCGCGGCATCATCTGCCGCTCGAACGCATCACCGTGCAGGTCGATGATGCCCGGCATTACCTTCAGGCCGCTGGCATCGATGCCGAAGGCGCCTCGTTGTGGCGCCGAATCCAGAGCGACGATGTCGCGCCCGGAGATCCGCAGCGTGGTTTCGACAAACTCTCCGCCGAGCAGTGCCCGGCCGCCTTCGATCGATATATTGGTCATGATACCGCGCTTCGCTGTCTTGCGTGCGAACGCCCGGGGATCGCCGCAGCCTCATACTTCCCGAGAAAATCCTCGACGGTCAGTTTCCGGAAGTCGGGGAGGGCGCGGCGCAGGGTTTCATGGTCCCAGTCCCACCATGCAAGCTCCGCGAGCCGGCCGGCGACATCTTCCGGAAACCGGCGTTTGATGATTCGCGCCGGATTTCCTGCGACGATGCTGTAGGCAGGGACGTCCTTGGTCACGATCGCGCCGGCCGCGACCACGGCGCCGGTGCCGATGCTGCGGCCCGGCAACACGACGGCGCCGTGCCCGATCCAGACGTCATGGCCGATATGGACGCGATGCCCGCGCCGCCATTCGAAGAAATCCGCATCGTCGCTTTTGCCGGGGAAAGAGGCGCTGGCACGATAGGTGAAGTGGGCCTGCGAAGCCCGCTGCATGGGGTGATTGCCCGGGTTGATTCGTGTCATTGCAGCGATCGAGCAGAATTTTCCGATCGTCGTGTAGGTGATCTGGGAATCGTTCACGACGTAGGAATAGTCGTCCATAGACACTTCATGCAGGATCGTGCGGGCGCCGACCTCGCAATAGGCACCCAGCCGGGTGTCGTGCAGTTTCGCGGATGGGTCGATGGTCGGTTCAATCGACAGCATTTTGCCGGTCATGCGAACTCCCAAGGGCGAAGCGGATTGATGGAGAAGCCCGCACGTCATCGATGGGCTTGATGACAGTGTCGTGACGAATTGACGACGGCCAGCGATGGCAGCGATCGATTTCCCTTCGGCGCAAAAGCGCGTTGAAAACCGCCCAGCTATTCATCTGACTGTCACAGGCCGTTGTTAGCGACTGTGACAGCAGACGCACGAGGAGGGTACCGCTTTGACATCGTATGCCGTGATCGATGCGAGAAATATCTCGAAGTCATACCAGCGTGGCGTCCCCGTTCTGGACGGCATCACGCTGTCGCTACGGCGCGGCGAGATGGTGGCGCTGATCGGTGCGTCCGGCTCTGGCAAGTCGACCCTGATTCGTGCGATCGCCGGGCTGACGCCGATCGACGGCGGCCGCAACGGCGGAGCCGGCCGAATCGAGGTGATGGGCGAGCCGATCCAGCGGGACGGCCGCCTCAACAAAAATCGCAGCCTGCGCGCGCGCATCGGCGTGATCTTCCAGCAATTCAATCTTGTGCCTCGGCTTTCGCTGTTGACCAACGTCTGCTTCGGACTACTGGGGCGATTGCCGATCCTGCGCGGAACTCTCGGTCAATTCAGCGCGGCCGACAAACGCGTGGCCATGCAAGCGCTGGCGCGTGTCGGCATAGCCGAACATGCACTCAGGCGCGCCAGTGAACTGTCCGGCGGCCAGCAGCAGCGCGCGGCCATCGCGCGTTCGTTGGTGCAGGGGGCTGAACTGTTGATCGCGGACGAGCCGATCGCCTCGCTCGATCCGGCCTCTGCCCGCCGTGTCATGGATCTGCTCGCCGACATGAACCGCAGTGACGGGCTGACCGTGTTCATTTCGCTGCATCAGGTCGAATACGCCCTGAAATATTGCGCGCGCACGATCGCGCTCAAATCCGGCAAGGTCGCCTATGACGGCCCATCCTGCGCACTGACGCCGGCTTTTCTCAATCAAATCTACGGCGCCGAGTCCGAAGAGCTGTTTCTGCCCTCGTTCGAGGCGCAGACGCGGCTCGCGCAAGGGCGCCAAGACAGCGACGAACTGCCCGTCGCGCGCGTGCCGGAGAAGGCCCCGGCTTTTGAAATCGAGCGGCTGTCCGCCTGAAGACAGGTGCGAGCTTGCGTTTGACGTCACTAGAAAATGCAACGCATTCAAACAGGAGAAGCGATATGCGCAAGTTAACTCTGATCGGTGCGGCCCTGGCCGTAGCGGCGGGCATCACGGTCAACGTTGCCCGCGCCGAGACGACCGAGCTCAATTTCGGCATTATCGCTACCGAAGCGAGCACCAACCTCAAGACCGTCTGGGACCCCTTCCTCGAAGCGATGGCCAAAGGGACCGGCTTCAAGGTCAACGCCTTCTACGCTTCCGACTATGCCGGCGTGATCGAAGCCATGCGCTTCAAGAAGGTGCAGGTGGCCTGGTTTGGCAACAAGTCGGCGATGGAGGCCGCCAACCGCTCGAACGGGGAGATCTTTGCGAAGTCCGTCGATTCGGACAGCAATCCCGGTTACTGGTCGCACCTCATCGTCTACAAGGACTCGCCGCTCAAGAATCTGGATGACGTGCTCAAATGCGACAAGTCGATCAATTTCGGCATCGGCGATCCAAACTCGACCTCGGGCTTCCTTGTTCCGACCAGCTACATTTTCGCTGCCAAGAACATCGATCCGAAAGCTTGCTTCAAGACCGTGCGCAATGCGTCGCATGAGGCGAACGGCATGGCGGTGGCGAACAAACAGGTCGACGTCGCGACCAACAACAGCGAAAATCTGCGCCGCCTGGAAATCACAGCTCCCGAAGCCCGCAAGAATATCCGTGTGATCTGGACCTCGCCGCTCATTCCGAGCGACCCGCTGGTCTGGCGCAAGGATTTGGCCGCGGACGTGAAGACCAAGCTCTATACTTGGCTTATGAGCTATGGCCGCATCGGAGCGCCGGAAGAAATCGCGTCCGCGAAGAAGATTTTGGCCGGTCTGCAATGGGCGCCGTTCATTCCGTCGTCGAACGACCAGTTGCTCCCGATCCGTGTCCTTGAAGCCAACAAGTCGATCATGAAGATCAAGGGCGACGCCAAGCTGTCGGCGGAAGAGAAGGCCGCCAAGATCGCCCCGCTCGATGCCGACATCAAGACGTACCAGGAAGCGGCCGACAAGGCCGAGCATGGCGCGTTCATGAAGCAGGTCGCGTCGTTCATGGAGACAGACAAGACCAATGATCAGGCCAAGCTCAAGAAGCAGATCGGCGAGTTTGCGGCGAACGCCGCGACTACACCCACCAACTGACGCTGACGAAGGGCGCCGGCCGCCGCTGGCGCCCTTCAGGCATTTTACCCATGACAGACATCATCGCTTCCATCGAAAGCCGGCCGTCACGGCAGGGCCAGGAATCTCCAGTTCCGCTTTATCCCCTCGCCCGACGGGTGCGTGGTTGGCTGGGCTGGGCGTTCGTGTTCGGCTTGCTGGCCTGGAGTTGGGCTCCCGCCGAAATGTTCCGTGCGTCGGCGCTGTTCACCGACTGGCGCAATATGGCCGAGTTCGGCGGCGCCTTTCTCCATCCGAATTTTCACGAGTGGAACCAATATATCAGCGACATGGTGGTGACCATCCAGATCGCGATCTGGGGTACCGCCTTGGCTGTCGTGTTTGGCATTCCGTTTTCAATTCTGTGTTCCGCCAACGTCTGTCCGGCATGGATCGTGCAACCAGTTCGCCGATTGATGGATTCCTGTCGCGCCATCAATGAAATCGTGTTCGCGCTGCTGTTCGTTGTGGCGGTAGGCTTGGGCCCCTTCGCTGGCGTGATGGCGCTGTTCGTTCATAACCTCGGCGTGTTCGCCAAGCTGTTTTCCGAAGCAGTCGAAGCAGTCGATCCGCGGCCGGTGGAAGGCATTCGCGTGACCGGCGCGGTGCGAATGCAGGAAGTGATTTTCGGCGTCATCCCGCAGGTGCTGCCGCTGTGGAGTTCGTTCACGCTCTACCGGCTCGAGACCAACGTTCGCTCGGCGACGACGCTCGGCATCGTAGGAGCCGGCGGCATCGGCCAGACCTTGTATGAGAGCATCCGGAGCTTTCAGTACGCCGATACGGCCGCGCAGATCATTATCGTGGTCGTCACCGTGATGGTGCTCGATCTCGTCAGCGCCCGGATCCGTAAAGTGCTGGTATGATCGGGCGCCTCATCAACTAGACAAGCCGGCGCCGCGGCGCTGGCGTAGGTCAACTGCGCATCGCCAACGACTGCGCCGCTGTTATCGAAGGCCAGCGCGCCGGTAACGCGCGGTCGTCTGACCCCGGCTAGCCGTTCTCGACCACGAACTCGATCCGCTCAGCGGCAAAGCGCGCGTGCGTGGTCAGGAGTGGCTTGCCGTCGGCATCGACGTCAACGCTGTCGACCACCAGGACGGGGCGTCCGAGCGCAAGATCGAGCCTGATAGCGTCGGTGGCATCGACAATGGCGGCTGCGACGCGGGTCGAGGCGCGGCGATAGTCGCGAACGCCGTAATGCTCCAGCAACTTCGTCATCGAGCGCACGCGCTCGTAGATGCGCCCGGCGTCGGGAAAGCGCTCCGCGGCAAGCCAGGTGGTGCCGACGCAGATCGGCGTGCGGTCGGCCAGCCGCAACGCCTCGATCCGAATCAGCGGCGCGCCGGTCTTCAGAGCCAGCTGGCGGGCCAGTTCGCGCGTCGCGGACTCTTCTGATGCGCCGATCAGCTGGCCGCGCGGCTCGCGGCCGCCGGCGCCGACGATCTCGGAAAACCGGGTGCGCGAGCGCAACGGATAGGTCATGCGTGGCGTTTCCACATACGTGCCGCTGCCGCGCTCGGCACGCACCAGGCCGCGCTCGGCCAGCGCCGCCAGCGCCCGGCGCACGGTGTGGCGGTGGACGCGATAGGCCTCGGCGATTTCAATCTCGCCCGGCAGCCGTTCGCCCTCGGCGAAGCTGCCATCTGCGATGCTGCGTTCGATGCCGTCGGCGACCTGCCGCCACAGTGCCACGCCGGAGGCTGCGTTCTGCATGCTCATGGTGTGGAAAGGCTGGGGAAGGCCATCGGGAAAATCATCTCGCTGTCACGAAACAGTCACGTCGGCTGGATATTCAGTTGTCTAGTAACATAGACAACTTGACCGCGACAAGGCCGACATGATCGCAACCGAAGACAACCGGAGACAAGCGCAACGCAAGGCGGCCATGATGGTGCTGGCGCATTCCGATGCCGCGGAGATTGCCCATTGTCTCGACGCGATTGCGACTCCGGCCTACGAAGCCCTGCGCGAGCCGGAGAATGGCCTCGTAATGCTGCGCGGCCGCATCGGCGGAGACGGCGCGCCGTTCAATCTCGGCGAGGCCACGGTCTCACGCGCCGCGGTGCGGCTTGCGACCGGCGAGGTGGGTTTCGGCTACCTGCTCGGCCGTGACAGGCAAAAGGCGCAGATGATCGCGTTGTGCGACGCCCTGGTGCAGTCGGAAGAATTTGCGGACGCAGTGGAACAACGCGTGGTGGCGCCGCTGCGCGCGGCCATGATCTCCGACCGAAGCCGCAGGGCACAGGAGACCGCGGCAACGCGGGTCGATTTCTACACGTTGGTGCGCGGTGAGGGCTGAGCGATGACGACGGTTGCCGAATTGCCCGCGGGCTTCGCCGACAAGGTGTTGTCCGCGCAGACGACTTTCCGGTCGGTGATGGATGCGATGGCGCGGCCGGGCAGCGTCCGGAAGATCGCGACCGTGGCCGGTGCCCCGCCGGCCGTGATGCGCGGCACTGCCGCGATTGCGCTGACGCTGTTCGATCACGATACGCCGCTCTGGCTCGATCCGCAGATGTCGGAGACATCGGACGTCGGCAAATGGCTCAGGTTCCACACCGGCGCGCCAGTGATTGCGGATTCCTCGATCTGCAGTTTTGCGCTCATTGGGGATGCGCGAGCCCTGCCGGCTCTCGACGGTTTTGCCTTTGGCAGCAACGAGTATCCCGATCGTTCGACGACGTTGATCCTGCAGGTCGAGAGCCTGACGCAGGGGCATGCTATCGAACTACGCGGTCCCGGCATCGACGGGACCGCCATCCTGCGGGCCGCGCTGCAGCCTGTGGACCTGTTCGAACGGCTGGCCATTAACGCTGCGCTGTTTCCGCGCGGTATCGATGTCATCTTGGTAGCCGACGATGACATTGTCGCGATACCGCGCGCCACGCGGGTCGCCGCGAAGGGAGATTGAAACATGTATGTCGCCGTCAAGGGAGGCGAACGCGCCATCGAGAACGCCCATCGCCTGCTGGCGCATGAGCGCCGCGGCGACCGCGACGTGCCCGAATTGTCGCTCGCCCAGATATCCGGACAACTCAGCCTCGGCGTCGATCGGGTCATGACCGAGGGCTCGCTCTATGATCGCGAGCTTGCGGCGCTGGCGTTGAAGCAGGCGCGCGGCGACATGATCGAGGCGATCTTCCTGGTCCGTGCCTTCCGCGCCACCTTGCCACGCTTCGGGGCGAGCGAGCCGGTCGATACCGGGCAGATGCAGGTCCGCCGCCGGATTTCCTCGACCTTCAAGGACATCCCGGGGGGGCAGATACTCGGGCCGACCTTCGATTACACCCATCGCCTGCTCGACCCGGAACTGGCGGGAGTATCGATGCCCGAGGCGCCCGCGACCGGGGAGGCGTCGCCCGAGCTGATGCCGCGCGTCACCGACATTCTCGGCCGCGACGGGCTGATCGAGCCTTCGCCGCAGGCGGAGGCCGGTTCGGCGGTCGGCGATCTCACCCGCGAACCCCTGAGCTTTCCCGCCGATCGCGACCTGCGGCTGCAGAACCTGGCGCGCGCCGACGAAGGATTTCTGCTGGCGCTCGGCTATTCGACGCAGCGCGGCTACGGCCGTAGCCATCCCTTCGCCGGCGAGATCCGCCTCGGCGAGGTCGAGGTGGAATTCATGGCCGAAGATGCCGGCTTTGCCGTGCCACTGGGCGCGGTGACGCTGACCGAATGCCAGATGGTCAACCAGTTCGGGGGCTCCGCCACCGAGGCGCCGTGTTTTACCCGTGGTTACGGTCTCGCCTTCGGGCAATCGGAGCGCAAGACCATGTCGATGGCGCTGGTGGACAGAAGCCTGCGGGCCCGCGAACTCGGCGAAGAAATTATCGCGCCGGCCCAGGACGAAGAATTCGTGATGTCGCATTCCGACAATGTGCAGGCAACCGGATTCGTCGAGCATCTCAAGCTGCCGCATTACGTCGACTTCCAATCTGAGCTTGGGCTGTTGCGCAAACTGCGCCAGGAGTTCGACGAGGCGGACAGATCGGTGCCAATGCAGGAGGCCGCGGAATGAACGCGCCCACCTACAACTTCGCCTATCTCGACGAACAAACAAAACGAATGATCCGCCGCGCCATCCTGAAGGCGATCGCGATACCAGGTTATCAGGTGCCGTTTGCCAGCCGTGAAATGCCGATGCCCTATGGTTGGGGCACCGGCGGCGTGCAGGTGACGGCGGCGATCCTCGGGCCCCAGGATCTACTGAAGGTGATCGACCAGGGCTCCGACGACACCACCAATGCGATCTCGATCCGCAAGTTTTTCGCCCGGACCGCCGGCGTCGCGACGACGACGTCCACGCCGGAAGCCACGGTGATCCAGACCCGGCACCGTATCCCCGAAGCGCCGCTGCACGGCGGACAGGTGCTGGTCTATCAGGTGCCGATCCCGGAACCGCTGCGTTTCCTCGAGCCGCGCGAGACGGAGACCCGGCGCATGCATGCGCTCGGCGAATACGGCCTGATGCACGTCAAGCTTTACGAAGACATCGCCCGCTTCGGGCATATCGCCACATCTTATGCCTATCCGGTGAAGGTCAACGCCCGCTATGTGATGGACCCGTCGCCGACGCCGAAATTCGACAATCCGAAGATGGATAATTGTCCGGCGCTGCAACTGTTCGGCGCCGGCCGCGAGAAGCGTATCTACGCGATCCCGCCTTACACGAAGGTGGTGTCGCTCGACTTCGAGGATCATCCGTTCACGCGCTACCGCTTCGACGCGCCCTGCGCGCTGTGCGGGGCCGGTGATTCCTACCTCGATGAAATCGTCACCGACGACAACGGCGGTCGGATGTTCGTCTGTTCCGATACCGATTATTGCGAGACCCGCCAGGCCCAGGGCCATCGCGGCAGCGAAAGCGCGGCTCCGCACCGGGAGACGGCGCATGGCTAAGACCGAGAACATCGCCCAGGAGAACGATCGTCCGCTGCTGAAGGCCGAGGGCCTGGGCAAGAATTATGGCCGGCTAGCTGCCTGCCGCGACGTGTCCTTTGCGCTTTATTCCGGCGAAGTGCTGGCGATCGTCGGCGAATCCGGATCCGGCAAGTCGACGTTGCTGCAACTGTTGTCGGCGCAGCTCGCGCCCAGCGCGGGGCGGGTGTCGTACCGGATGCGCGACGGGGTGATGCGCGACCTGGCGGCGCTGGGTGAAGCCGAGCGGCGGTTCTTGTTTCGCACCGACTGGGGATTTGTGCACCAGGATCCCGCGCTGGGGCTGCGAATGGCGGTCTCGGCCGGCGCCAATGTCGGCGAGCGGCTGATGGCGGTGGGCTGGAATCATTATGGCCGGATCAGGGACACCGCGTCATCGTGGCTGGAGCGGGTCGAGATAGACACCGCGCGCATCGACGACGCGCCGCGGACCTATTCCGGCGGCATGCGGCAGCGGCTGCAGATTGCGCGCAATCTGGTGACCGAGCCGCGCCTGGTGTTCATGGATGAACCGACCGGCGGCCTTGACGTGTCGGTCCAGGCGCGGCTGCTCGATTTGATGCGCAATCTGGTAAGCGAACTCGGATTGGCGGCCATCGTGGTCACCCATGATCTCGCCGTCGCGCGGCTGCTGTCGCACCGGGTTATGGTGATGAAGGGCGGCCGCGTGATCGAGACCGGGCTGACCGATCAGGTGCTCGACGACCCCCGTGAGCCCTATACCCAGTTGCTCGTTTCTTCGATTCTACCGGCATGAGCGTGCATCAATGACTGCGATGATCGATATCGACAATGCCGAAAAGACCTTCACCATGCATTTGCAGGGTGGCGTGCAGCTTCCAGTCGTGCGCGGTGTCTCGTTTCAGGTCGAGCCCGGCGAGTGCGTGGTGCTGTCCGGCCCCTCGGGTGCCGGAAAATCCTCGATCCTGAAGATGATCTTCGGCAATTATCGCTGCGATGGTGGCCGCATCGGCATCCGCCACCAGGGCGCCGTGGTCGATCTCGCCAGGGCCGAGCCTCGGCAGCTGCTTGGCGTGCGCCGCGATACTATCGGCTATGTCAGCCAGTTCCTGCGCGCGGTGCCGCGGGTGGCGACATCAGATGTTGTCGCGGAGCCGCTGATTGCGACGGGAACGGCGCGGGCCGAGGCGCGCGAGCGGGCAGGGCAGTTGCTGCGCCGTCTCAACATTCCGGAACGGCTGTGGGCGCTGCCGCCCTCGACCTTTTCCGGCGGCGAGCAACAGCGGGTCAATATCGCGCGCGGCTTCATCTCCGATCTGCCGATCCTGCTGCTGGACGAGCCGACCGCCTCGCTCGATGCGGCCAACCGCGCCGAGGTGGTGGACCTGATCGACCAGAAGAAACGCGCGGGCGTTGCCATGGTCGCCATCGTCCATGACGACGAGATCCGCCATCTGATCGCCGACCGGATCGTCGACGTGACGTCATTCGCATCAGCGGCATAGGAAAGAGAATTGAGATGACTTCGACCGGTTCCGAAACCGTCATTGGCAACGCCAGGATCGTACTTGCGGACCGCGTGATCGAGCGCGGCTGGGTCGCCTTTGCCGACGGCCGTATCGCGGAGTTCGGCGAGGGCAACGCCCCAGCGGGCAGCGAGGACGCCGGCGGCGACCTGATGATGCCCGGCCTGATCGAGCTGCACACCGATCATCTGGAAGCGCATTACGTGCCCCGGCCCAAGGTGTTCTGGGATCCGATCGCCGCCGTCGTCTCCTATGATGGACAGCTGGCGACATCGGGCATCACTACGGTGCTGGATTCGTTGCGGGTCTGGCGCGAAGACGGCGCTGAGGACGTCGATGGCAGGGCAGGCGTGCTGGCCGGGGCGATCACGGCGGCGCGCGACGCCAATTTGTTGCGCGCGGATCATTTCCTGCATCTGCGCTGCGAGATCCCGATGCCGGATGTGGTCGAGGAAGCCAAGGAACTGATCGGGCGGCCGGACATCCGCTTGATGTCGCTGATGGATCACACGCCCGGACAACGCCAGTTTCGCGACGAAGGCAAGCTGCGCGACTATTACCGCGGCAAGGGCGCCGGCATGACCGACGCCGAGCTCGACACCCTGTTCGAACGGCGGTTTGCCTATCAGAAGGCCTATGCCGCGACCAACATGCGCGAAATCGTGGCGCTTGCGCATCAGTACGAGATACCGCTCGCCAGTCACGACGACACCACCGACGAAAATGTCACCGATGCCATCAGGGATCGCGTTTCGGTGGCGGAATTCCCGACCACGATGGAGGCCGCGCGCGGACTGCACCAGGCCGGCATCGGCATCCTGATGGGGGCTCCGAACGTGGTTCGCGGCGGTTCGCATTCCGGCAACATCGCCGCGGTCGATCTTGCCCGGGAGGGACTGCTGGACATCCTGTCTTCAGACTACATTCCCTCGAGCCTTTTGATGGCGGCGCTGCAATTGCCGCAGCGCGTACATGACATCGATCTGGCGTCCGCGGTCCGCACCGTCACCAAGGCGCCCGCCGAAGCGGTCGGTCTTGCTGACCGGGGCGAGATCGCGGCAGGCAAGCGCGCCGATCTGATCCGCGTCCATGTCGCCCGCGATGTCCCGGTGGTACGCAGCGTCTGGCGCAAAGGACATCGCGTGGCGTGACGGGCGCGCCGACGATATCCGACGATCGGCCGGGCATGGGGATAGGACCCGGCCGGCTCGTGCTGGTGGTCGGCCCGAGTGGCGCCGGCAAGGACACCCTGATCGGGCTGGCCCGGGCCGCCTGCGCCGATGATGGTGACATCGTCTTTCCGCGCCGCGTGGTGACGCGGGCGGCCTCGCCATCCGAAGACAATGAGCAAATGGACCTTGATGCCTTTCGACAGGCACAGGCACTGGACGAATTTGCGATGCATTGGGAAGCGCATGGTCATTGTTACGGATTGTCGCGAGCGATCGAGGACGATATTCGCGCCGGACGCACCGTGGTCGCCAATGTGTCGCGCACGGTCGTTGGGGCGATGCGCCATGCCTACGTTGGTGTCACCGTGGTCTCGATCACGGCGCCGCCTGAAATCCTTGCCGAGCGGCTTGCCATGCGGGCGCGCGGCAGCGACGGACGGGTTGCGGACCGGCTCAATCGCGCTGTAGATGATGCCGCAACGCCCGATGTCACGATCATGAATATCGGCCGCGCCGAGGATCACGCGCGTGAACTATTGCTGGTCATCAGGGGTGTTTGAGCGATGCCGATGATTGTAACGATCGAACAGCTGGAGGCACACCGGCGAGTTGAGTTTGAGCCCGACCATTCCCGCCACGATCAGCGTGAGACACCAGCACCCGGACCGGATCGGCCGGCTCGCTATAGAGCAACATGCCGACAATGATGCTGCCGGTGGCGCCGATGCCGGTCCATACCGCATAGGCGGTGCCGAACGGCAGCGACTTCAGCGCAAGCGCCATCAGTCCGAAACTCAGCACGATCGCGACCAGGGTCGCGGCCGTCGGCCAAAACCGGGTCAGACCGTCGGAATAGTTCAGACCCAACGCCCAGGCGATCTCGAGCATCCCCGCCGCCAGCAGCACGAGCCACGCACTCACGGCTTCCCCGGCTGCGGTGGAAGCTTCAATACGGCATATTGCGCATAGCCGCGGAACGGGCGTTCGAACGTCAGATCGGCGCCGGTGGCATTAGCCGTGGCTGACAGCACCCGTTCGAGCCCGTCGCGCGGCGTGACGTCGAACATGGCGAGCCAGCGTCGAAGCAGGGGACGGGCCAAGGCAGGCAAGCGCTCCTGACTGCCAAAATCAACGATGTGCAGGGAACCGCCCGGCCGGAGGCGGCTCGCGGCCGCCGTCAGAACGCCGCGCCAGTCCGGGATCATCGACAGGCTGTAGGAAATCATCACGTGGTCGAATGCCGTGACGCCGAACAATGGCTGCGGATCGAACGCGGTCGCGTCGCCGTGCGCGACGCGAATTTGGCTGGTCAGATCGCGCCGTGAGATGGCCGATATCGCCGACGTCAACATCTCGGTCGAGACATCGATGCCGAAGAATCGCGCCTGGGGATAAAGCCGGGCGGCGTGCACCAGGTTTCTGCCGGTCCCGCAGCCGATTTCCAGCACGCTCGCGCCTGCCTCCGGCCGCAAGCCGGCGATCAGCCGGTCCCTGCCGAGCAGGTAATAACGCCTCGTGCCGTCATAGATGTGGCGCTGCCGGCAGTACATCCGGTTCATGCGAACGGTTGCCTCGACCGGCCATGAGCTATCCGCGCCGATATCCCGGGAATAGGCCGACATCCAAACACCTCGCATTGCCTGCAGTGGCTTTCGCCTTGCGATGTTCGCGCGACAGTGGTGTGACAGCGACCCCCGATAGCTGCGGTGCTGCCGTCGTTGCTGTCGCAAAACTGCAGCGTGCCCGCGATACCGTCATCGGATTGTTGATTCGGAGGACGGATGAATACGCAGCTTATCGCCGACGCGGTCCGCAACAGCAGGGGTCTCGACGAAGCGACGGTCTGGGATCGGCTATTCGCGTTCTGGTTTCGCCGCCTGGTCTACACCCAGATCTGGGAGGACCCTGAAGCCGATCTCGCTGCGCTTCGGTTACCGGTCGGCTCGACCATCGTCACTATCTCATCCGGCGGATGCAACGCGCTGTCCTATCTCACCGCGCGACCGGCGCAGGTGTATGCGGTCGACCTCAACGAGGCGCACCTCTCGCTGCTCAACCTCAAGCTCGCCGGGCTTCGGGGCTGCTCCAGCTACGCCGAATTCTGGCAGTTTTTCGGCGAGGCAGCCTCGATCGCCAACGCGGGGCTCTATCTTGAGCGGCTGCGGCCGCTGCTGGACGCCGAGACGCGCGCTTACTGGGACAAGTGCAACGTTCTGGGGCGCCCGCGGCACGCCTATTTCACCGACGGATTCTATCGCCACGGCATGCTCGGCCGCTTCATCGGTCTTGCCCACCTGCTGGCGAAACTGGCGCGGATCGACCTGGCGGTGCTGCTGAACGGGAAGACGGATGCTCCCGAACGCATTCAGGCGCTGGATCGTCTGCATCGCCTGTTTCATTCGCCGCTGGCTCGCCTGATCACCGGAACCCCGGCGCTATTGTTCAGCCTCGGCATTCCGCCCCAGCAGCGGGCACTGCTCGGAGCGGATGCGCCGCTCAACGAAGTGCTTCATGAGCGGTTGTTGCGTCTGATCAACGGCCACCCCAACGCGACCAATTACTTCGCATGGCAGGCCCTGCATCGCAGCTATCCCGGGCCCGGCGATGCTTGCCTGCCGCCTTACCTGCAGCGCAGCCAGTTCGAACGCATGCGCGACGGCGCGGGATTGATCATTCCGGTCCACGCCAATCTCCGGCAGTTCTTGGAAGGCCTTCCGGCGCGTGAGGTCGATGCCGTGGTGCTGCTGGACTCGCAGGACTGGATGGCGTCCGACGAGATCCGCGCGCTCTGGAATGCCATCGATCGCACCGGCTGCGAGGACGTTCGGGTCATCTTCCGTACCGCCGGCAAGGAATCTCCGCTGGAGAATGAGGAACTGGCGCCGCTCCGGCAGATATGGCGTCGCGACGAGGAACGAAGCGCGACTGGTTTCACGCGCGACCGGTCGGGGATTTACGGCGGGTTCCACTGCTACGAGCGGCGCTGATCGAATTTCGATTGGGCGAGGACGCCAGCAGTTCTTGTATGTCCTTCCGCCGTTCCGTCGACGTGAAATTCCCTGTTCTTGCTTGTAAATTCCCTCTTTTTCTAATGATTGCAGCACAGCAGTTTATCGCTACGAAATCGACCCTGAGGGCCCCCAGAATGCAAATTTCCCTGTAGAATCCCCTGTTGACAGGGAGTTCTCTTGGAGACTGGTGCGATCAGCACTGCGTCGCCAGCCAATGCTTCGCTAGGGGACATGACGGTGTCCCGATCTCGGCGCACCGCGACCTGGCGCGCCGAGAGGACTTGCATGATGGATCTGATTATTTGGCAGCCTTCATCATGAACATGTGCGAACGCTGCATGTCGAACGTCGCGTCCCGCAGCGGCATGTGCTTGATGTAGTCGGGGTCGGCAAAGATGTCCTTGAACGTGTTCTGCGGATCGGCGACCGTCCAGACATTGACGAGGTTCGGCTCGATGGCTCCGGCCATCTTGGACGTGATGACGAAGCCGGGCGTCTGGCGCGCCAGGCCGTGCTTGGCGACAACCGGAACGGTACGGTCGAAGTAGAGCTTCGCATCCGCCGGCGTCTTGCCGTTCTTCAAATAGAGAATGTCGATGAAGTAGGCCTGGGCCGGCTCGGCGGCGATAGCTTCGGTCTTGCCGAAAGGCGAAGAGCAGGCGGCGACCGCCATTGCAAACAGGAAGGCGCCGAAGATTGAACGAAGGGTCATGTTGTTCCTTTTTCCATTGTTTTTCCGTGACGCGTGGCCGACGGATCGAACCGCTCCGAGTTGCTGGAACGAACGTCGGTTGCACTTGCCATCCCTAACGTGCCTGTCCTATTTTCGGTGCGCAATTCGCATTTTTGGAACAATCGACGTCAAGAACGAGACAGGCATGGATTGGGACGACGTGAAGCTTTTTCTGGCGCTGATGCGTGCCGGCAACGTGCGCACTGCAGCCGCCAACCTGGGCGTAAGCCACTCGACCGTGGCGCGGCGAATCGATGTTATGGAAGTGAAGCTCGCGACAAAGTTGTTCGAACGCCTGCCGACCGGATATGTGCTGACGCCCGTCGGCGAGGACATGGTGAGCGTGGCGGAGCAGGTCGAGGAGGAACTCGACGGCTTGGAGCGGCGCGTTGCCGGTCATGACAACCGGCTCTCGGGTCGTATTCGCGTCACGATGGTTGATGCGCTAGCCACCCACTTGTTGATGCCGCATCTGGTCGAGTTCGCTCAAAAATATCCGGATATCGACCTGGACCTGCCGGTCACCTACGAGACAGCCGATCTTGATCGGCGCGAAGCGGATGTCGCTTTGCGCTTCGCGCGCAACCCGCCGGAACATTTGATTGGGCGGCGTCTCGGTGTCTGCGCAACGGCTGCCTACGCGTCGAAGAAATATCTGGTGCGGCGCGACCTGGAAGATGCTTCGACAACGCGCTGGATCGGGTTCGGCTCGCCCGGGCCACATCCCAAGTGGGTCAAGGAAAGCGCCTTTCCCAACATCCCCGTCAAAGGAAAATTGATCAGTCTGCTGCTGCAATTATCGGCGTGCAAGGCAGGAATGGGCCTTGCCATGCTGCCGTGCTTTCTCGGCGATGCGGAGGCGTCGTTGAAGCGGCTTTCGCCGCCAAAGCCAGATC
>JBAQER010000060.1:0-11898 GCA_049286845.1 Bradyrhizobium sp. | reverse complement strand
GTCCCGCTCGCACGCAAGGAACACGTGGATGCCCGGGTCAAGCCCGGGCATGACGATTGAGAATTTGTAGCCGCGTCTCCGTGAGCGAAGTCGCGATTCGTAATCGAAGGTAATCCCGTGTTCGTCTATGTCGCCCGCCGCATCGTCTATGTGATCCCGATCGTCATCAGCGTGGCGCTGGTGTGCTTTCTCTTGGTGCACATTACGCCCGGCGATCCGCTGGTCGCGATCCTTCCCGCCGATGCGTCGCAGGAGCTGGCAGCGCAATTGCGCGTCGCCTATGGCTTCGACCGGCCGCTGCCGGTGCAGTTCGGGCTGTGGCTGTGGAAGGCGGTCCATGGCGATCTCGGCCATTCCATCGCCACCGGCCGGCCGGTGCTGACCGAGGTGATGCGCGCGGTCGGCAACACCGTGACGCTTGCGATTGCGGCCGCGACGATCGGCTTCACGCTCGGATTGTTCTTCGGCCTGATTGCCGGCTATTTCCGCGACACCTGGGTCGACAAACTGGCGACCTCGATAGCGATTGCCGGCGTCTCGGTGCCGCATTACTGGCTCGGCATGGTGCTGGTGATCATCTTCTCGGTGCAGCTCAACTGGCTGCCTGCAGTCGGCGCCGGTCCCGGCGGCTCCGGCGCCTGGGGTTGGGACTGGGAGCACATCCGCTATCTGATCCTGCCCGCGATCACGACTTCGGTGATCCCGATGGGCATCGTCACCCGCACCGTGCGCGCACTGACCGGCGATATCCTCTCGCAGGATTTCGTCGAGGCCCTGCGCGCCAAGGGCCTGCGCGAAACCCATGTGTTCCGCCACGTCATCAAGAACGCCGCGCCGACCGCGATGGCGGTGATGGGACTGCAGCTCGGATACATGCTCGGCGGTTCGATCCTGATCGAAACCGTGTTCTCATGGCCGGGTTCGGGGCTGCTGCTCAATTCCGCGATCTTCCAGCGCGACCTGCCGCTGCTGCAGGGCACCATCCTGGTGCTGGCGCTGTTCTTCGTGTGCCTCAATCTGATGGTCGATATCGCGCAGGCCGCGATCGATCCGCGAATCAAGCGGGGCTGAAGCCAGTGAGTATCCGTCCATGAGCGCGATATCAGATGCCGCCCTGCAGGCCGCGCCCGCCACCAAGGCGCGCGGCTACTGGGCGACGGTCGGCCGCCGCATCGCCAGTGACAAGGTCAGCATGTTCTGCGCCCTTATTCTGGCGCTGATCTTTCTCTCCGCCCTGCTCGCACCGTGGCTCGGGCTCGCCGATCCCTATCAGGGCTCGATGATCCGCCGTCTCCGCCACATCGGCACGCCGAACTATCCGCTCGGCACCGACGAACTCGGCCGCGACATGCTGGCGCGGCTGGTCTATGGCGGTCGGCTGTCGCTCCTGATCGGCATTCTCCCCGTCATCCTTGCCTTCGTGGTCGGAACCTCGCTCGGCCTCGTCGCCGGCTATGTCGGCGGCAGGATCAATACCGCGATCATGCGCACCGTCGACGTCTTCTACGCCTTTCCTTCCGTGCTGCTGGCGATCGCGATCTCGGGCGCGCTCGGCGCCGGCATCGTCAACTCCATCGTCTCGCTGACGGTCGTGTTCGTGCCGCAGATCACCCGGGTCGCCGAAAGCGTCACCACCGGCGTGCGCAACATGGATTTCGTCGAGGCGGCGCGCGCCTCCGGCGCCGGCCCCTTCACCATCATGGGCGTGCACATGCTCGGCAACGTGCTGGGGCCGATCTTCGTTTACGCCACCGGCCTGATCTCGGTGTCGATGATCCTGGCTGCCGGATTGTCGTTCCTCGGCCTCGGCACAAAGCCGCCGGAGCCGGAATGGGGTCTGATGCTCAATACGCTGCGCACCGCGATCTACATCAATCCGTGGGTAGCGGCCTTGCCGGGCGTCATGATTTTCGCGGTCTCGATCTGCTTCAACCTGCTCAGCGACGGCATGCGCAGCGCCATGGACATACGGAACTGACGCCATGAACGAAACCGCCACCTCAGTCGAATTGCTCGAGCCGGTCGAGGATGTCGGCGGCGCCGCGCAGCCGCTGCTGCAGGTCAATGGCCTGACCAAGCATTTCCCGGTGCGCGGCGAGCTGTTCAGCAAACGCAAGACCGTGCGCGCGGTCGACGACGTGTCGTTTTCCATCGCCAAGGGCGAAACGGTCGGGATCGTCGGCGAATCCGGCTGCGGCAAGTCGACCACCGCGCGGCTCCTGATGCACCTGATGCAGCGCGATGCCGGCGATATCATCTATGACGGTATGCAGGTCGGGCGCGCACTGTCGCTTCGCGAGCTGCGCCGCGGCATGCAGATGGTGTTCCAGGACAGCTACGCCTCGCTCAATCCGCGCCTCACCATCGAGGAATCGATCGCGTTCGGACCGAAGGTTCACGGCATGGCCGATGGGGCGGCCCGCGCGCTGGCGCGCGAACTGCTCGGCAAGGTGGGCCTGCGGCCGGAAAATTTCGCCAATCGCTATCCGCATGAGATTTCCGGCGGCCAGCGCCAGCGCGTCAACATCGCCCGTGCGCTGGCGCTGTCGCCGCGGCTGGTGATTCTGGACGAGGCGGTATCGGCGCTGGACAAGTCGGTCGAGGCGCAGGTGCTCAATCTGCTGGTCGATCTCAAGCGCGAATTCGGGCTGACCTATCTCTTCATCAGCCACGATCTCAACGTGGTGCGTTACATTTCCGACCGCGTGCTGGTGATGTATCTCGGCGAAGTGGTCGAGCTCGGCCCGGTCGACCGGGTGTGGGACGCGCCGGCGCATCCCTATACGCGGGCGCTGCTGGCGGCGATGCCGTCTTCCGATCCCGACAACCGCACCGAGACGCCGCCGATTTCGGGCGATCCGCCCAATCCGATCGATCCGCCGCCAGGCTGCCGGTTTCACACCCGCTGCCCGTTTGCGGAGCCGCTCTGCGCAAATGCCACACCAAAACTCACCGCGCTCGATAGAATGGGTCATGAAGCGGCGTGCTACATGGCCATATCAGGCTCCGGGCACAGCCGCGCACCGGCACACGCATGATCCGAAAAAGTGGACACCGGTTTTTCGAAAAGAGCATGCGTAATAAAGAGGGAGCGGACGTGACATGACGAGACCCACGGCGAAAGAGATCAAGGCGATGACCGACGTTGCGGGCGTGCCCGTCGATGCCGATGTCGCCGCACGCATCGCCCATTCCATGGGCCCGGCGTTCGAAGGCTTTGCGCCGGTCGCCGGCACGCTGCCGTTCGATCTGGAGCCGGCGAGCTTTCTGCTCGTGCAAGCGGCAAAGGTGTCGAAATGAGCGCCGAGCCCGCCTTGATGTCGCTGACGTCGGTCGCGCAGGCGATCGCGCAGAAGAAAATATCCTCGCGTGAGGTGACGCAATCCTGTCTCGACCGGATCGCACAGTGGCAGCCCCGTCTCAACGCCTTCATGGCCGTTGAAGCCGAAGCGGCATTGAAAGCGGCCGACGCCGCCGATGCGGCGCTGGCGAAGGGCGCCGCCAAGGGCGCGCTGCACGGCGTGCCGCTGGCGCACAAGGATATGTATTACGATGCCGGCAAGGTCGTCACCTGCGGCTCGAAGATCCGGCGCGATTTCGTCGCCACCACCACTTCGACGGCGCTGCAGCGGCTGAAGGACGCCGGCACGATCCGCCTGGGTTCGCTGCAGATGGTGGAGTTCGCCTATGGGCCGACCGGCCACAACGTGCATTACGGCGCGGTGCATAATCCGTGGGCGCTCGATCGCATCACCGGCGGCTCGTCGTCGGGATCGGGCTCCGCCGTCGCGGCACGGCTGACGTTCGCGGCGCTGGGCTCGGATACCGGCGGTTCGATCCGCTTGCCCGCGCATTTTTGCGGCGTCACCGGATTGAAGACGACCTATGGCCGCATCAGCCGCGCCGGCGCGATGCCGCTATCGCAGTCGCTCGACACCGTCGGCCCGCTGGCGCGGACCGCCGAGGATTGCGCGCTGTTGCTCGGCCTGATGGCGGGCGCGGATCCGGAAGACCCGACCGCGGTCAGCGGGCCGGTGCCGGACTACGTGGCGGCGACGCGAGGGTCGATCAAAGGCCTCACCATCGGCGTGCCGACCGCGTTCTATGTCGACGATCTCGATGCCGAAGTCGCGCGCATTCTCGACGAAACCATCGCGACGCTGAAGCGCGAAGGCGCGGATATCGTTCAGGTCGAGCTGCCCGAGCAGCGCCAGCTCACGGCGGCCTGTCAGTTCGTTCTCGCTACCGAAGCCGCCGCCTTCCACAAGCGCTGGATGATCGAACGCCCCGGGGACTACGGCCCGCAGGTCCTGATGCGGCTGCAGAACGGGCTCGCCATTTCAGGCGTGTCCTATCTCGAAGCGATGCGCTGGCGCGGGCCCGCCTTGGCTGCGCATTATGCCGCAGTCGCCGGCGTCGATGCCATGATCGCGCCGGCGGCGCCGGTCGCAGCCCCCACCATCGCCGAAAGCGACGTCGGCAACAGTCCCGACGCCGAAGCGGTGATCCAGCGGCTGACGCGTTTCACCCGCCCGATCAATTATCTCGGCCTGCCGTCGCTGGCGATTCCCGCGGGCTTCACGCAGGGCGGGCTTCCGGTCGGCATGCAACTGGTCGGCCGTTCGTTCGATGAAGCGATGCTGCTGCGGATCGGGGCGGCGTTCCAGCGTGCCACCGATTTCCATGACCGGGTGCCGAAACCAGCATGACCAATCTCGTCGAAATCCGCGGCCTCAATGTTCGTTTCAGCGGCGAACGCACCGTGCATGCCGTCAACGATCTCAGCCTCTCGCTCGGCGAGGGCGAGGTGCTCGGCCTGCTCGGCGAGTCCGGTTCGGGCAAGAGTGTCACCTTGCGTGCGCTGATGCGGCTGCTGCCGAAGAAGCGGACGCAGATTTCGGGCAGCGTGCAGGTGCTCGGGCGCGACGTGCTGGCGCTCGACGACGAGCAGCTGTCGGCGTTTCGCGGCCAGACCGTCTCGATGATCTTCCAGGAGCCGGCGCTGGCGCTCGATCCGGTCTACACCATCGGCCGGCAGATCGCGGAAACCGTGATGCGTCACGAGGGCAAGAGCCAGGCCGACGCGATGGCGCGTGCGCTGGAAATGCTGGAAGTGGTGCGCATTCCCTCGGCCAAACGCCGGCTCGATGCCTATCCGCACGAGATGTCCGGCGGCATGCGGCAGCGCGCGATGATCGCGCTGGCGCTGGCCTGCAAGCCGAAGATCCTGCTGGCGGACGAACCGACCACCGCGCTCGACGCCACCGTGCAGATCCAGATCCTGCTCTTGCTGCGCGAACTGCAGCGCGAGTTCGGCATGTCCGTCATTTTCGTGACCCACGATCTCGGCGTCGCGATCGAACTCTGCGACCGGGTCGCTGTGATGTATGCGGGCCAGGTCGTCGAGCAGGGCACGCTCGGCCAGATCGTGCGCACGCCGATTCATCCCTATGCGCGCGGATTGCTGGCTTCCACCGTCCACGGCGCCAAACGCGGCCAGCGGCTGGAAACCATCCCGGGCACGCCGCCTTCGCTCGACAAGGCGCCGGTCAATTGCTCGTTCGCGCCGCGCTGCGGTTTCGCGCAGGCCCGCTGCGTCGAGCAACTGCCGCCCAATGTGCAGGTCGGGCCGGACCGCATTGCAAGATGCATTCTGGCCGAACGTACCGAGGCCCCGGCCGCGACCTGACTCCGCAACATTGGAGTCGTCACCCCGGGCCATTATCGGATAGGCTGCGGTGCCGTGCGCGGGAACAACGTGCGCCGGCAGGGGGAGTTTCTCATGCAGATTTCCAACGAAGGCATTCTCGTCATCCTGTTCGTCGGCCTGGTGGCGGGCTGGCTGGCCGGCAAGATCGTGCGCGGCACCGGCTTCGGCATCATCGGCGATATCCTGGTCGGCATCGCCGGCGCGCTGGTCGCCAGTCTGCTGTTTCCGAGGCTCGGTATCCATATCGGCAGCGGCCTGGTCTCGGAGATCATCTATTCGGCGATCGGCGCCGTATTGCTGTTGCTGGTGGTGCGGCTGGTTCGGACCGGCGGCCGGCTCTAGGGCATGATCCGGAAAAGTGGAAACCGGTTTTCCGAAAAGATCATGCTCAAACAAAGAGATGAGATCATGATCCGATTCAACCTAATCGGATCATGATCGCTCTTACCTACCGGCTGGCGCGGCTGACGGCCTCCACGATCCATCGCCGCAGCGCGGCAATCCGGCGGTCGCGCGCCTGTTCGGTGCGCGAAACGAGATAGATCGTCTCCATGGAACTGACCGCCGCGGCATCGAACGGCGCGACCAGTTTCTTGCCGAATCCCGGCCGCGCCCTGATCAGCGGAGCCATTGCGAGCGTGACGCCGAGCCCCTGCTCGGCGGCTTCCAGCATCGCCGGCACGCTGTCGAGCCAGAGATGGCCGCGCGGGGTCAGGTCCGGAATCCCCGCCTGCTCGAGCCACGTCGCCCAGGTGCGCGGCTGCGTCGTCAGATGGATCAGGACCTCCCGGGACAGGTCTTCGGGACGGCGCAGCCCGCCCTTGACCAGGGCCGGCGCGCAGACCGGCAAGCCCTTGATTTCGATCAGCGGTTCGAATTTCAGGCCGGCCGAGTGCTCGCGCCCGTAGCGGATCGCGACGTCGACGCGGGAGGCGTTGAAGTCGGCATATTGATGGGTCGCCTCGATCCGCAGCGTCAGGGTCGGATTGCGCCGCTTGAAATCGCCCAGCGCCGGAATCAGCACCGTGCTGGTGAAGAACGGCAACGAGCTGATCCAGAGTTCGCCGCCGGCGTCGCGCCGGTGCCGCCGCATCTCGCGGCCGGCGTGCTGCAGCGCCGCCAGCGCCGGCGAGACGTTCGCCAGATAGCGCTCGCCCTCCGCGGTCAGGCGCACCGAACGCGCGCCGCGAACGAACAGTTTCACGCCGAACAGCTGTTCCAGCCCGCGGATTTGATGGCTGATCGCGGACGGGCTGAGCGCGAGATCGCGCGCGGCGCGGCGGAAACTCAATTGCGAGGCGGCGCGCTCGAACGCCAGCAGCGCGGAGAGCGGCGGGATCGCCCGCAGCGGCCCGTCGGCCACAGATAGATGAATATCGCTCATCTCAGGTGACCAAATCCCTTTTGTAACAGGCATTATTATCAGCCAGATTGCAGCATCACTCAATATTTCTCATCTGGACCGTCATGGCGATTTTCGAACCATTGAGCGCCCCCAATCATTGGCGGCCGTCGGCGCTGGCCGCAGGTCCCTTCGCGGGGCTGCAGGGCGGCGCGGTCGCAAGCCTGCTGACGGCCGGAGTCGAGGCGCTTGCCGCGGAGCGAAAATGGGGGGCTGCCGTCAGCGTGACCGCGTGGTTTCTGCGGCCTACGCCGATGGCGAATTTGCGAACGCGGCTTTCCGTGCTGACCGAGGGCGGCCGCGTCAGCGTGATCGACAACACGCTGTGGCCCGACGATGACGCGCAGCCCTGCGCCACCGTGCGGGTGACGCTGTCGCGCGAACGCGCGGTCGAACTGCCGGGATTTGTCGACGCAGCCGGCGAGGCCGCCGATCCCTTGCGGTTTCCGGTCCGCACCCGGCAGGCCGCCCATGGCCGTCCCTGGTTCATGGACGCGATGGAGACGCGCGCCGGCGACGGCGTCGCCTGGTTTCGTCTCGATCACAGGATCATCGACGGCGCCGGGCCGTTGTCCTCCGTGCTCGGTCCGGCGGACTGGACCCACGGCATCGCGCGGCCGCTGGAGAATGCCGTGGCCGATCCCAACCCGAACCTGACGGTGCAGCTGTTCAGGCAGCCATTGGGGGAATGGGTCGGCGTCCGCGCGCAAACCCGCTGGCGACCGGCCGCCGGGCTCGGTATCGGCAGCGGCGCGCTGCTCGATGTCCATGGCGAGATCGGCCGGGTCTCGATGGCGGTCGTGCTGGTTCCCTTTCCGAAGCCCGCAGCAGCGGCAAACTAGCTCCCTGCACCCCCGCGACCGGCTCCCCACATGCCGGTTGCGCCGCCCATGGGGCCGGTCCTCCCCCGTTCGGAGGACGGGACCGCCGCGTGGGCTTGCCGATGACGTTTAGGTTAACGCCAGTTGCATGGACGATGGCCGCAAACATCGGTAGAACTAACAGCCTTGCACCCCTCGCGAAGAGATCAGGATTGATGGCAGCCGCTCACGGTGTCCGGCGTTCCGAACTCGGTGATGCGTTGCGCGCCTGCCGCAGCGCGTTTCTTGGCGTCGGCCTCATGAGCTGCATGATCAATCTGCTGTATCTGACCGGCTCGGTCTTCATGCTGGAGGTATACGACCGGGTGCTGCCGAGCCGCAGCATCCCGACGCTGGTCGCTCTGGTCATCCTCGCCGGCGGCTTGTACATCGCCCAGGGCATTCTCGACCTGATCCGCGGCCGCGTCCTGGTCCGCGTCGGCACTTCGCTCGACGAGGCCCTCAATGCCCGCGTGTTCGAAACCGTGGTGCGCCTGCCGCTGATGGTGGGCGGGCGCAACGAAGGCCTGCAGCCGCTGCGCGATCTCGACAATGTCCGCTCGTTCCTGTCCAGCATGGGGCCGGGTGCGTTCTTCGACCTGCCGTGGCTGCCGTTCTATCTGGCGATCTGTTTTGCCTTCCACGTCCTGATCGGCGTGACCGCGCTGGCCGGCGCGATCGTTCTGGTGACGCTGACCATCATCACCGAATACATGTCGCGCGCGCCGGCGCGCGAGGCCATGGGGCTTGCCGCGCGCCGCAACGATCTGGCCGCCACCAGCCGGCGCAACGCCGAAGTGCTGGTCGCGATGGGAATGTCCGGGCGCCTGACCAGGCGCTGGAGCGAGGCCAACGAAAATTATCTGGCGGGCAACCAGCGCGCCAGCGACGTCGCCGGCGGTCTCGGCGCCATTGCCAAGGTCATGCGCATGACGCTGCAGTCCGCGGTGCTCGCGGTCGGCGCCTATCTCGTGATCAATCAGGAAGCCACCGCCGGCGTCATCATCGCCGGCTCGATCCTGAGTGCGCGGGCGCTGGCGCCGGTGGATCTCGCGATCGCGCACTGGAAAGGCTTCGTCGCCGCGCGCCAGAGCTGGCACCGCCTCAACCGCCTGCTGGAATCATTGCCGGCGCAGTCGGCGCCGACGCAGCTGCAGACCCCGTCGAAGCGGCTGTCGGTCGAGGGCGTCAGCATCGTGCCGCCGGGCGATCAGAAGATCATCGTCCAGGACGTGACGTTCGCGCTGGAGGCCGGCAACGGCCTGGGCGTGATCGGGCCGAGCGGATCGGGCAAGTCGTCGCTGGTGCGCGCGCTGGTCGGCGTCTGGCACCCGCTGCGCGGCAAGGTACGGCTCGACGGGGCGGCGCTGGACCAGTGGTCGAGTGACGCGCTCGGCCGCCACGTCGGTTATCTGCCGCAGGATGTCGAACTGTTCGCAGGCACCGTCGCGCAGAATATCTGCCGGTTCGATCCGGACGCCACCTCGGAGGGGATCATCGCCGCCGCCAAGGAGGCGGGCGTCCACGACATGATCATCAAGATGCGCGAAGGCTACGACACCCAGATCGGCGAGCAGGGCACAGCACTGTCGGCCGGCCAGGCGCAGCGCGTGGCGCTGGCGCGGGCGCTGTACGGCAACCCGTTCCTGATCGTGCTGGATGAGCCGAATTCCAATCTCGATACCGAAGGCGACGAGGCGCTGACGCGCGCGGTGCGCGGCGCGCGCGAGCGCGGCGCCATCGTGGTGGTGGTGGCGCATCGGCCGATCGGGATCGAGGCGGTCGACATGCTGCTGGTGCTGAAGGACGGCCGCATGCAGGCCTTCGGGCCGAAGGAAACCGTGCTGGGGCAGGTGCTGCAGCAGCGGGTCGCGCCGCCTTCGCCGATCAAGATCGTGTCCGAGGGGGGAGTTGCCAAATCATGAGCGGCACCAAAATGCGGACTGCGAAAGCCTCGATCCGGCTGCATCTGATTATCGGCCTCGCCGTCATCGTCGTCCTGGCGGGCGGGCTCGGCGGCTGGGCGGCGACCGCGCAGATCTCGGGCGCGCTGATCGCGCCGGGACAGATCGTCGTCGATACCAATGTGAAGAAGGTACAGCATCCGACCGGCGGCGTGGTCGGCGAAGTGCGCGTGCGCGATGGCGCTGCGGTCAAGGCCGGCGATGTGGTGGTGCGGCTCGACGACACCGTCACCAAGGCGAGCCTTGCGATCGTCACCAAAAGTCTCAACGGGCTGTGGGCGCGGGCGGCGCGGCTTGAAGCCGAACAACGGGGCCTCGACAAGCTCACCTTCCCGTCGATGCTGCTCGATCGCGCCGACGATCCCGACGTCCAGAACGTCATGGCCAGCGAAAGCAAGCTGTTCGAGGTGCGCACCACCGGACGCGCCGGACAGAAGTCCCAGTTGCGCGAGCGCGTGGCGCAGTTGAACGAGGAGATCGCCGGCCTGACCGCGCAGGAGAAGGCCAAGGAAAAGGAAATCGCGCTGATCGAAAAGGAACTGGTCGGGGTTCGCTCGCTCTACGAACAGCACCTGGTGCAGTTGTCGCGCCTGACGGTGCTCGAGCGCGACGCGGCGCGGCTCAACGGCGAGCGGGCGCAATACATCGCGGCGCGGGCGCAGGCCAAGGGCAAGATCACCGAAACCGAGCTGCAGATCATTCAGGTCGACAAGGACCTGGTCAGCGAAGTCTCCAAGGATCTGCGCGAGACCAACGACAAGATCGGCGAATTCGTCGAGCGCAAGGTCACGGCCGAGGACCAGTTGCGCCGGATCGACATCCGCGCGCCGCAGGACGGCGTGGTGCTGCAGTCGACGGTGCATACCGTCGGCGGGGTGATCACCGCAGGCGACGCCATCATGCTGATCGTTCCGCAGGCCGATGCGCTTTCGGTCGAGGCCAAGGTCAATCCGCAGGATATCGACAAGCTGCAGGTCGGCCAGAAGACCGTGTTGCGGCTGTCGGCGTTCAATCAGCGCACCACGCCGGAATTGAACGGCGTCGTCACCCGCGTCTCGCCCGACGTCACCACCGACCAGCGCACCGGCCAGAGCTATTATACCATCCGGGTCTCGATGTCCCCCGAGGAAGTCGCGCGCCTCGGCGAAGTCAAGATCATCCCCGGCATGCCGGTGGAGGCCTTCGTGCAGACCGGCGACCGCACTATGCTGTCCTATCTGATGAAGCCGCTGAGCGACCAGCTGATGCGTTCGTTCCGCGAGAGGTGAGCCGAGAGCTACGCTTCGCAACAACCGCCGACCTCATCCTGAGGAGCTTGCCACCGGGTCCGCGCAAAGCGCGGCCCGATGATAAACTCCGCAAGCGTCTCGAAGGATGGATGCTACGCATGGACTCGCGGCTATCCTTCGAGACGCGCGCAAGGCGCGCTCCTCAGGATGAGGTCGGAGATAACGTTACAGGCGTGTTCGCCGGGACGACGATGGGATCATCGCGACAGATTCTGCAGCAGCAGATTCAGCGCCGTCGTTGCGAACACATGCATGTTGCCGAGCCGGTCGGCGCTGCCGGTCTCGAGCGTCATCACCGCATTTTCCGGACCCGCGACCCCCATGCAGCAATGGCCGGCGGCGTCGCCGTAGCGGTTGCCGGTCGGGCCGGTGGCGCCGGTTTCCGACAGTCCCCAGTCGGTGGCAAAGCGCTGGCGGATCTGGTTCGCCAGCAGTTTGGCGTATACTTCCGAGGCAGAGCGGATGCCCTTCATCGCCTCGTCGGGGATGTCCATCAGGATCCGCCGCGCGTCGCGGGTATAGACCACCGCGGAGCCGAGGAAATAGGCCGAGGCGCCGGGCACCGCGAGCAATGCGGCCGAAATCAATCCGCCGGTCGAGGACTCCGCGACAGCGATGGTCTGGCGCCGCTCGATCAGTCTGGCGGCGATGTTTTCGGCGATCGGGACAAGGT
>JBAQER010000059.1:0-1600 GCA_049286845.1 Bradyrhizobium sp. | reverse complement strand
CATGTTGACCAGCCAGTAGATCGGCAGCAGCAGGAAGATCAGGAACAGCGAGAGAATGATGCGGCGTCCGGGAATCGAATGCATCACGCGACTCCTTTCTCAGGCGCGCGCTCGGCGCCGGCATTGGTCATGACGGTGTAGAACACCCAGCACACGATGATGATGATGATGTTGTAGACCAGCGACAGTGCTGCGGCCTTGCCGAGATCGAACTGCCCGAGCGCGATCTTGACCAGCTCGATGGAAACGAAGGTGGTCGAATTGCCGGGCCCGCCGCCGGTCACCACGAACGGCTCGGTGTAGATCATGAAGCTGTCCATGAAGCGCAGCAGCACCGCGATCAGCAGCACCCTGTTCATCTTCGGCAGCTGGATCGCGGTGAACACCGCCCAGCGCGAGGCGCCGTCGATCTGAGCCGCCTGATAATAGGCGTCGGGGATCGATTTCAGCCCGGCGTAGCACAACAGCGCGACCAGGCTGGTCCAGTGCCAGACATCCATCACGATGACGGTGGCCCAGGCGTCGAACTCGTTGGAGACGTAATTGTAGTTCAGGCCCATGCTGTTGAGCACATAGCCCATCAGGCCGATGTCGGGCCGTCCGAAAATCTGCCAGATGGTGCCGACCACGTTCCACGGAATCAGCAGCGGCAGCGCCATGATCACGAGGCAGGCAGCGACCCGCCAGCCCTCGCGCGGCATCGACAGCGCGACCACGATCCCGAGCGGCACCTCGATCGCCAGAATGACCGCCGAGAAAAGCAGATTGCGCCACAGCGACGCCAGGAAGCGTTCGCCGAGGTCGGTGGTGGGATCGAGCAGTTCCTTGAACCAGCCGACGCCGTTCCAGAAGAACTGATTGTTGCCGAAGGTGTCCTGCATCGAATAGTTGACGACCGTCATCAGCGGCAGGATCGCGGAGAATGCCACGATCAGGAACACCGGCAGCACCAGGAACCAGGCTTTCTGATTGACGGTCTTGTCCATTATGCCCCCTCGACCAGAAGGCTGTCGGCGTAGACGTGAACATGCGCGGGGTCGAACAACAGTCCGGCCTCGTTGCCGGGAATCGAAAATCCCGGCGGCACCCGTGCTGCGAATTTGGCGTCGCCGACGCGGACCCGCGCGAAGCGGACCCGGCCGAGATCGTCGATCCGCTCGATATTGGCCAACAGCAGGCCGGAGCCGGGCGGCGCGACGTCGACGAATTCCGGGCGCACGCCGATTTCGATCTTCGCGCCCGGCGGCAAGCCGTCATAGTTGCGGTCGAGCCGGATGATGTGGCCGTCGATCCGGGCCTCGCGGCCCCGCACTTCGGCGGGCACGATGTTCATGCCGGGCGAGCCGATGAAATAGCCGACGAAGGTGTGGGCCGGCTTGTCGAACAGTTCCGCCGGCGTGCCGCTCTGCACCACGCGGCCGTCATGCATCACCACCACGGTATCGGCAAAGGTCAGCGCCTCGGTCTGGTCGTGCGTCACATAGATCATGGTCAGATCGAGGTCGCGGTGCAGCGCCTTCAGTTTCGAGCGCAGCTGCCACTTCAGTTCGGGATCGATCACCGTCAGCGGCTCGTCGAACAGCACGGCGGCGACGTCGGA
>JBAQER010000058.1:0-2528 GCA_049286845.1 Bradyrhizobium sp. | reverse complement strand
GCTCTCCGGGTTCCGGGGCCTGGCGGCCTGCGGCGGCTTTTCCTATGGAGACGTGCTCGGCGGCGGGCAGGGCTGGGCCAAATCGATCCTGTTCAACGCCCGCGCGCGCGCCGAGTTCGAGGCAGTTTTCGGACGCGCCGATACCTTTGCGCTGGGCTCCTGCAACGGCTGCCAGATGATGGCGGCGCTGAAGGAGATCATCCCGGGCGCGCAGCACTGGCCGGTGTTCAGCAACAATCGCTCTGCGCAATTCGAGGCGCGTTTTTCGATGATCGAGGTGCAGGAAAGCCCGTCGATCCTGTTCAGGGGCATGGCGGGCAGCCGCATGCCGATCGCGACCGCGCACGGGGAAGGTTTTGCCCTTTTCCCGGATGACGATGACCTGAAGAAGGCGGTCGTCGCGTTGCGCTTCGTCGACAATCGCGGAAACGTCACCGAGACGCATCCCTATAACCCGAACGGCTCGCCGGCCGGCATCACCGGCCTGACCACGCCGGACGGCCGCTTTACGGTGGTCATGCCGCACCCGGAGCGGGTGTTCCGCTCGATCCAGATGTCCTGGGCGCCCGACGGCGCGCCGGAGGACTCCCCGTGGATGCAACTCTTCTACAATGCGCGGCAATGGGTCGGTTGATCCTCCTGCTTTCGTTCACCCTGCTTGCGCTGCCCGGGCAGGCCGCTGACTGCCCGCCGCTCCTCGACACCGCGTTGCCGACGCTGAGCGACGACAAGCCGAAGTCGATCTGCCAGTACAAGGGCAAGGTGATCCTGGTGGTCAATACGGCCAGCCAGTGCGGCTACACGCCGCAGTACGAGGGGCTGGAGCGGCTCTACAAGCGCTACAAGGACAAGGGCCTGGTGGTGCTGGGCTTCCCGTCCAACGATTTCGGCGGCCAGGAGCCGGGCTCCAACAGGGAGATCGCGAAATTCTGCGAGGCCAACTACGGCGTTTCCTTCCCGATGTTCACCAAGATCAGCGTCGCCAAGGGGGAAGTGAATCCGTTCTATGCAAGGCTCGCCAAGGCCACCGGCACTGCACCTGAGTGGACTTTCCACAAGTCCCTGGTGGACCGCAGCGGCACCAAAGCGGCTTCGTTCGCTACCAAGGTTGAGCCTTCGGACCCGAAACTGGTCAGAGAAATCGAACGTCTGTTGGCAGAAAAAGGAGCAAGCAAATGAGCATCGTGCGACACGAATCCGGCCCCATCCTGAGCCTCGCGGTGGAGAACGGCAACACCGTCTACCTCGCGGGCATCGTTCCCAAGGACCTGACACAGGACATCAAGGGCCAGACGCGGCAGGTACTCGCCGAGATCGACCGGCTGCTGGCCAAGTGCGGCACAGACAAGTCGAAGCTGCTGCAGGCGACGATCTGGGTCACCGACATCCGCAATCGCGCGCCGATGAACGAGATCTGGACGGCGTGGACCGATCCCAGGAACCTGCCGGTGCGCGCCTGCATCGAGGCGAAGCTCGCCGATCCGGCCTGCCTGGTTGAAATCATGGTCGTTGCCGGAAAGTAGGACTTTCCCCAGGAATTCGCCGAGTTGAGCCGAAATGAACTCTCAGGACTGCCGCAACACTTGGCGGATCGTATCGACCAGAAGATCCTTGCTATAGGGCTTCGTGATGTACCCGTCAGCGCCAAGGTCTAAGCCGCGCCGAATGTCCTCGGCACCAGTCAGAGCGGTAAGCATGATCACCGGCAGCATTGACAGCCGCGGGTCCGTTCTCATGCACGAAAGGATGCCAAAGCCGTTACCGTCCGGCAGCATCACGTCCAGAAGGACGAGGTCGGCAACGGGCTGAGTTGTCAAGTCCGTGACCATCTCCCGAACGCTGCGGGCGAGCCTGACTTGGTAGCCGGCCATACTGACTCGCAGATCGCCAAGTGCGGCCTGATCCGGATCATCCTCTACAAGGAGGACCACGGTCTGTGCCGGTGCTTTCGACAGCGGCTCGCGATTTGCCAACCGCGCCGTCGCGAGGTACGCGCCCTTGTCCCTCAGGGCTGTTCCCGCAGCACTCGTTTCAATGTCGATTCGCCGCTGTTCGTCCGGAAGATCGCCGAGCGCCCCCGCGGACGGGATGAGGTTCGCCAGTGGCTCGAAGTTCAGGTCATAGGCGGCGCTTGCTCCGATGGATTCAATGAACCCGATCTCCTCCAGCTCCGCCAGCCAATCCGCAATCAGCGCGTCGGAATACTGTCGCAACCGTCCCCGAACCACGTTAGCGTGCGTGTCCCCATCGATAAGGCAAAGCATGCGCCGATAGTCGACGGGAATGGACGTATCGACACTACGGAGCGCCGCGTCTCCGGACGCAGTACGGCGATAAGTCATGTCCAGCTTCATAGATTCGACCGCGCAGGCCCTTGCAAAGATTCATTTTAAACCCGACCTTGCCAGCGTCGCGGTACTTCGGATACCTAGAGGTCGGATTTATAGCGCTCGACCATCTGCGCTTGAGTCTCCGCCAGCGCCGGCTCGCCGATCTGGTCGGCGAGCATCTGCCCCATGGTCGGCAGT
>JBAQER010000057.1:0-4847 GCA_049286845.1 Bradyrhizobium sp. | reverse complement strand
GCGCGCGGCCGCCGGCACGATCTCGATGAGACGCGTTTGCGATGACCCGAACCGGCGGCGCATATAGGAACCGAGAAACTCTTCCAGCGAGTCTGCCGCCAGTTCCGGTAAAGTCATCATGGATGCTACCCCGCTTCGGAAACCTTCGCGCGAACTCCTCGCATCCCGGTCACTGCCAGCGACGGTGAGCATAGCGCATCTCCGGCCCGGGGACCAAACGCCTGATGTCTCGCCCGGGAGAAAAGCGGACTATATTGCGGTGCCACTGCACCGCGTGGCCTCTCTCAGAACTCACCCAGCTCCGGCGGCTCGAACCAGTTGGTCAGCGACAGGCCGCCGTCGACCACGATCGCTGCGCCCGTGACATAGGCCGACACCCGGTTCGACAGCACGGCCAGCGCCATCGGCGCGAGGTCGTCGGCCTGGCCGAGGCGGCCGAGCGGTATGTGTTTGGCCAGCGCCGGATCGGCGACGAAGCCGCCGGCGGCGATGGCGCCGGGCACCAGCGCGTTGACGCGGATTCCGAAGCGCCCCCACGTCTTGGCCAATTCCTTGACCAGCATGGCCATGCCGGCCTTCGCCGTCGAATAATGCGGCAGGTTGCGCGGCGTGCCTGAATGCAGCGAGGTGAGAAACAGGAACGAACCGGGCTGTTTGGCCGCGATCAGCGCGCGCGCCAGTTCGCGCGCGAGGTGAAAGCCGGCCTCGAGATTCACCGCATGCATCTGCTGCCAGGTCTCGCTGCTCACTGCCATGGCGTGATCGGCTTCGCGCCGCGGCGGCGAGGCGCTGTGCACGAAATGGGTCACCCGCCCGATCGCGGACTGCGCCTGCGTCAGCAGCGCATCGCAGGCCGCGCGATTGGCGAGGTCGCCGACCCAGGGCACCGCCAGTTCCGGCCGCGGCGAAGCCTCTACCGCAGCCGCGACCGTATCGGCGTTGACGTCGGCGAACACGGTTCGCACGCCCTCGCCCACCAGGGCTTGCGCGATCGCGCGGCCGATGCCGTTGCCCGCGCCCGTCACCAGAGCGGCCTCGCGCGCGGGGTCGAATGGATTGTTCAACAGGCTCATGTGGTCGGCTGCTCCCTGCGATCGGATCCGCGCTTGCCTTGCGCGGGCAATTCACGGGAACAGTGAGCATAACACACGATTGTTTGCAGGCCTCAACAGCACCGTAGCCCAAATGAGCCAACCAGCCGCAAAGATCGTCTCAAAACCTGTGCGCCCGTCCCTCAGCCCGGCTTCCCGGCAGCGCGCTTCAGCGCCTCGCGCAGCACCTCCCGGTCGCCGATATGGTTGGCGAGTATCAGCACGAGCTTGCAGTTCATCAACTCGGCCTGGCCCTCGTCCAGATCGCGCTGGGAATCGATCAGCTCCTGATAGAAGCCGTCGGGATCGGCGATGTTGGCCCTGATTTCAAGCGGCATGATCGTTCACTCCTTCAGGCTGCCACCGCGCGGGCCAACGCCTTCTCGATTTTCCCCGGATCGAAGTCGCGCCAGCGCGCCGCGACGTGCTGGTCGGGCCGGATCAGATAGGTCGTTCCCGGCTGTCCGTCGTAGCGGCCGGCAAGCACGCCTTTGTCATCGGTCAGATCGGCGCCGACCACGGCGACGCGCGCCCTGATCTTGCCGAACGATATCTCGCGCGCTTCGGGCCTGCCGCCGAACGTCAGCACCACGAAGCCGTCGCCGATGCCGTTGAGAAACCAGCCGCTGCGGCCATCCTTCGAGACCGGCGCGTCGTCGCAATTGGTCCCCGGCGCCATCCTGCCCTTGAACGAGGCAGTGTCCGGCGTATTCAGCGACGAGTGCAGATAAGGCGTCGGCGTCGACAGCCGCCCGCTGTTGACCAGCGGCCGTGCAAACGCGTTATCCTCGGCGAGTTCGAGCACGGCATCGCGGAAGCGCCGGCTGGCCGGGCTCTTCGGCGTGATGAAATCGGTCGAGCGTGTCGAATTGAGGAGATTGTCGTCGGCGGCAAACGCGCGTTCCTCGTTGTAGCTGTCGATCAGCGAAAGCGGCGCATCGCCGTCGATGACGAGCTTCAGCTTCCATGCAAGATTGTCGATGTCAGCCACGCCGGTGTTGGCTCCGCGCGCGCCGAACGGCGAAACCTGATGCGCGGCGTCGCCCGCAAACAGCACGCGGCCATAACGGAAATTATCGACCCGACGGCAGGCGAACTGGTAGATCGACGCCCATTCGAGTTCGAATTCCCTGTCGTCGCCGAGCATGGCGCGCACCCGCGGGATGATCTTCTCCGGCTTCTTCTCCTCGTTCGGATCGGCGTCCCAGCCGAGCTGGAAGTCGAGCCGCCACACGTCGTCGGCCTGCTTGTGCAGCAAGGCGGACTGCTTGCGATGGAACGGCGGATCGAACCAGAACCAGCGTTCGGTCGGAAAGCTCGCCTTCATGACGACGTCGGCGATCAGGAACCGATCCTGGAAGAACTGGCCGGTGAATTTGGCGTCCACCATCCTGCGCGTGTCGCTGTTGGCGCCGTCGCAGGCGATCACCCAATCGGCCTCCATGGCGAACACGCCATCCGGCGTTTCGACCGTGAGGACGACGTGATCGTCGGCCTGTTTCAGGCTGAGCAGCTTGTGCTTCCAGCGCAGCTCGACGCCGTCGCGTCTGGCGAGTTCGGCGATCAGGTATTCCTCCAGATAATATTGCTGGAGGTTGATCATGGCCGGCATCTTGTGATCGGCCTCGGGCAGCAGGTCGAACTGGTAGGACAGTCTGTCCCTGAAGAACACCTTTCCCACCTTCCAGCTCACACCTTTCGCAACCAGGCGGTCGCCGCAGCTCAGACGATCCCATACTTCCAGCGGCCGCTTGGCGTAGCAGACCGCGCGCGAACCGATCGAAACGGTGTCGCTGTCGTCGATCACCACCGTCTCGATGCCGCGATAGGCGAAGTCGAGCGCGGCGGTGAGGCCGATCGGCCCGGCGCCGATCACCACCGCCTGGTGACGCCTCGGCTTGCCGCTGCTCTGTTCGTCCGAACGGACATAGGCGAATTTCGGATATTGATAGGTGTTCAGCATTTGCCGCTCCCCACGCGCCCGCGGTCGCCGGCGAACGGGCCGGACGAATCAGCGTCCCTCACAAATGGAATCTGCGTCTGGCCTCAGTTCAGGCCGAATTCCTTTTCGTGCAGCCAGGCGGTGTGACGCGGCGGCTTCTTGGTGCGCGACCATTCCTCGATCATGTCCTGCGCGCTGTCGGCCATGCGCTTCATCTTTTCGGGCGTCGTCGTCCAGGTGGCGATTTCGAGGCGGTGTCCGCTGGGATCTCGGAAATAGATCGACTGAAAGATGTTGTGGTCGGTCGGACCGACGACTTCGAGCCCTGCGGCCTCGGCGCGCGCCTTGGCCTCCATGACGACGTCCATGTCCTTGACCTGGAAGGCGATGTGCTGCGTCCAGTCCGGCGTGTTTTGATCGCGGCCCATCGGCGGCGAGTTCGGCAGTTCGAAGAAGGCCAGGATGTTGCCCTGCCCGGCGTCGAGGAAGATGTGCATGTAGGGATCGGGTTCTTTGGTCGATGGAACGCGATCCTCGGCAATGGCGCCGATCAGATCCATGTTGAGGACCTTCTTGTAGAACTCAACCGTCTGCTTGGCGTCCTTGCAGCGGTAGGCGACGTGATGAATCTGGTCGATCTTCATGAATCCCTCCCTCATTGCGTTCGGCTTCGTATCTGCGCACTGATTATTTAGTAACATTGGTTACTATTAACGTCAAGCGATGGCGACTCCTGAAATCGGCTTGTTGAAGTGTCGATATGTGATCTTTTATTAGACCATTGAACGATATGGACGGGGCGACCGCAAACTATCTTGCCTCCATTAGATACGATTGTTACTATTATCATTCTCGCACGAGGAAAGGCTGAGCAGTGGCACAGGTGCAAACGGCGACGGAACGGGAAGCGAGCGACGGCGTGATCGATCTCCAGCGCTTTTTCCCTTACCGGCTGGCCGTACTCGCCGAGGAAGTATCGCGCACCGTCGCGCAGCTCTACAGCGACCGCTTCGACCTGACGCGGCACGAATGGCGTGTGCTCGCGGCGCTTGCGGCCAATCGCCAGATGGCGGCAAAGGACGTTGCCGGCTACACCACGCTCGACAAGATGTCGGTCAGCCGCGCGGTGGCCGCGCTGGAGACCAAGGCCTATCTGACCCGCGAGGAAGATCCGGCCGATCGCCGCAACAAGATCCTCAGGCTTACGCCGGCCGGCCGCGCGCTCTATCAGAAGATCGTGCCGCTGGCGCGCGCCCGCGAGCGCCACATCCTCGACGCCCTCACGTCAGCCGAACGCGCCGCGCTCGACGTCATCATGAAGAAGCTGCTGGGGCGCGCGCGCGACCTGCGCGAACGCGGCTGATCTTACGAAGGATGGACAAAACCTCGGGCGCATCGTGCCGCGGATCGTGGGGGGTGTTTGCCAAATTCATTGAATTCGAACGCACCACACTCTCGGTCGTCATCGCCCGCGCAACTGTTCCCGGCAAAAAATCGCCACAATTTCTTTCTGCAAATTACATGTCGGACAAGGAGAGGCCACATGCGGAAATCAGGCGTCATCCTGCTCGGGTCGATTGCCGTGCTGGCTGTCCTATCGGCCCCTGTACTGGCGAAGTCTGCCGGCGCGCAGAAGGCGGAGGCCAAATCGGCTTTGTCGGGGTGCAGCGCTTACGAACAGGCTCCGGATGGATCTTGGAAGCAACTGCCCTGCCAGGAGACTAGTTCCGGCGGAGCGACGCATCAGCGATCCGCGCCCCGCAGCAGCGGCGACGACGACGACAACCGCTGAACGCCCCCCCCCCCACAAAAAC
>JBAQER010000056.1:0-2552 GCA_049286845.1 Bradyrhizobium sp. | reverse complement strand
CGTCCTGATCGATCCGCAGCGACACCAGTTCCTTCACCCCCGGAATTGCGGCCTTCTTCGGCGCCGCCTCCGGAACCCTGGTCGTGGTCTTCTTGAACGCGGCCTCTGCCTCGGTGCGTGCGTCGCTCAGGGTTCGCGGCCGTCTCGGTTGATCCGCCATGGCGCTAGATCCCCTCGAACAGCGCCGTCGACAGATAGCGCTCTGAGAACGACGGCACGATCGCAAGAATGGTCTTGCCCGCGCTCTCCGGCCGCCTGGCGATTTGCAGCGCGGCTGCGATCGCGGCGCCGGAGGAAATGCCGCCGGGAATGCCCTCGTTGCGCGCCAGCGCGCGCGCGGTCTCGATCGCGGTCGCGCTGTTGATCTTGACGATCTCGTCGATCACGGAGCGATCGAGGATGTCGGGAATGAATCCGGCGCCGATGCCCTGGATCTTGTGCGGGGTATGCTGTCCGCCCGACAACACCGGACTTTCCTCCGGCTCCACAGCGACCACCCGCAGCGAGGGCTTGCGCGGTTTGAGCACCTGCCCGACACCGGTGATGGTGCCGCCGGTGCCGACGCCGGCGACGAAGAAGTCGATATTGCCGCCGGTGTCGTTCCAGATTTCCTCCGCCGTGGTGCGGCGGTGAATCTCGGGGTTGGCGAGGTTCTTGAATTGCTGCGGCATCACGGCGTTCGGCGTCGTGCGCACCAGTTCTTCAGCGGTCGCGATCGAGCCCTTCATGCCCTGGGCGGCCGGCGTCAGCACGATCTCGGCGCCGAGGAACGCCAGCATCTTGCGGCGTTCGATCGACATCGATTCCGGCATCACCAGCTTCAGCCGGTAGCCGCGCGAAGCGGCGACGAAGGCGAGCGCGATCCCGGTATTGCCCGACGTCGGCTCGATCAGCACGGTGTCTGCATTGATCAGGCCGGCCTTTTCCATCGCGATGACCATCGCTGCCCCGATGCGGTCCTTCACGCTGGCCGCCGGGTTGAAATATTCCAGCTTGGCGAGGATGGTGGCGTGCGCGCCATGCGCTTGCGGCAGTTTGCGCAGACGGACGATCGGCGTGTCGCCGACCGCATCGACGATCGAGTCGAAAACACGGCCCCGGCCGGGACGGTGCACTGCACTCGTGGCTGACGAGGCGTCCATGGCAAACTCCTGTGCAAGCAATGTGAATCTTGAAGCTGTTCCCTCATAGCGCATGATCCGCCAAAGTGTCAGCGGTTTGACGATAAGGTCATGCGCCAATTTAATATTTAAGAGCGCGATCGGACGCAAAACCGGGCTTCCACTTTTGCTGATCGCGCTCTGGGTGAGCTTGAGGCGGCGTGCAAGCCGGAATCGGCTGCGTCAGAGTTTCGCTGCATTGCAAAACAGAGGCGAGGCCAAATAGCTTAAAACGAACGCATTTGTGTTGCGACATCGTCAAACAAATCGGTATATGCTAAAGTCTAATATCAGAGCACAAGAGGTCCAGATCGCAAGGAGGTCACGATGCCAGCAGTCGCTGAATTCCTGTCGACCGTCGCGTCCAACCCCGCCCCGCGCGGGTGTGATCTGCCCACCTGCCCTGTCTGCGCCGATTCCATGGTGGCCGCTGAAGCTTCCGCCTACCTGTCGGACAACGTCATCAGCTATCTCTGGACCTGCGACACCTGCGGCTACGGTTTCGTCACCAGGCACACGCTCAAGCGGTTTGCCTGCAACTAGGCTTTGGTTTGACGCATTTTCTTGACGCGAACCGGGTCCCACCTCGCTCGAAAACCATATATGCGCTCGCCTTTCAGCGCGGTGCGATGTCGCCGCGCGCCCAATCGGCGCGGGTGCGCTGACGGAATTCCTCGAACGTTCCCTTTGCGATCGCGTCCCTGATGTCCTGCATCAGGCGCTGGTAGTAGGCGACGTTGATTTCCGACAGCAGCATTGCGCCCAGGGTTTCGCCCGACTTCACGAGATGGTGCAAATAGGCGCGCGCGCAACTGCGCGTCGACGGCCACTCGCTTTCCTCATCCAGCGGCCGCGGATCGTCGGCGTGGCGGGCGTTGCGCAGATTGACCTGGCCGAACCGCGTGAACGCCACGCCGTGGCGGCCGTTGCGGGTCGGCATCACGCAGTCGAACATGTCGATGCCGCGCGCGACCGCCTCCAGAATGTCTTCGGGGGTGCCGACGCCCATCAGATAGCGCGGGCGCCCCTCAGGCAGGATCGGTGCGACCTCCTCGATCATGGCAAGCATCACCGCCTGCGGTTCGCCGACCGCAAGGCCGCCGATCGCATAGCCGTGGAAGCCGATCTCGACCAGGCCGCGCGCGCTTGTCTGACGCAGTTCGGGCACGTCGCCGCCCTGCGCGATGCCGAACAGCATGTAGCCGGGGGCTGCGCGCTCGAAGGCGCGCTTGCTGCGCTCCGCCCAGCGCAGCGACAGCTGCATGGCGCGCTCGATGTCGGCGCGTTCGGCCGGCAGCCGCACGCATTCGTCCATCTGCATGGCGAAGTCGGAGCCGAGCAGCCGCTGCACCTCGATCGAGCGTTCCGGCGACAAATCGACCTTGGCGCCAT
>JBAQER010000055.1:0-2050 GCA_049286845.1 Bradyrhizobium sp. | reverse complement strand
CACACCATGTCGCCCGGCTTGAACTCGTTGTTCTCGTCGTGCGCGTGATAGTTTTTCGAGCGGCGGATCGTCTTCTTGTAGATCGGGTGGGTGAAGCGGCGATCGACGCGCACCACAACCGTCTTGGCTTGCTTGTCGCTGACGACCACGCCCTGAAGTGTACGTTTCGGCATGTCGGCCCCTTACTTCTTCGCGTCGCGCTTCTGCGCGGCGATGGTCTTGATGCGGGCGATGTCGCGGCGGGCTTCACGCAGCCGCGAGGTGTTCTCCAGCTGCCCGGTGGCGCGCTGGAAGCGCAGGTTGAAGCGCTCCTTCTTCAGATTGAGGACGGCGTCGTCCATCTGGTCGGCGCTCATCGCGCGGATATCGGCGGTTTTCATCTCGGCCATGGCCAGCGTCCCTACTCCGCAATGCGCGCGACGAAGCGCGTCTTGATCGGCAACTTGGCGGCAGCGAGCGACAGCGCTTCCTTGGCGGTCTGCACGTTCACGCCGTCGATCTCGAAAATCACGCGGCCGGGCTTGACCCGCGCCACCCACAATTCCGGGGTACCCTTGCCGGAACCCATGCGGACTTCGGCAGGCTTCTTCGACACCGGCAGGTCCGGGAAGATGCGGATCCAGACGCGGCCGGCGCGCTTCATGTGACGGGTCAGCGCGCGGCGCGCCGCTTCGATCTGGCGGGCGGTGAGGCGCTCGGGCGCCATCGCCTTCAGGCCGAACTGACCGAACGACAACGTCGCGCCCGAAGTCGCAACGCCGTGGATACGGCCCTTATGCGCCTTCCGGAACTTCGTTTTCTTTGGTTGCATCATGGCTTACGCCCTCAAACCTTCTCTGTTTCGCTCAGGCAGCGTCGCGACGCGGCCGCGAAGTGTCGCCTTCGGCCATCTTCTTGTCCTGGGCCATCGGATCGTGCTCGAGGATTTCGCCCTTGAAGATCCAGACCTTGACGCCGCAGGTGCCGAACGTGGTGAACGCGGTCGCTACGCCGTAATCGATGTCGGCGCGCAGCGTATGCAGCGGCACGCGGCCTTCACGATACCATTCCATGCGCGCGATTTCGGCGCCGCCGAGACGGCCCGAGCAGTTGATACGAATGCCCTCGGCACCGAGACGCATCGCTGACTGCACCGCGCGCTTCATGGCGCGGCGGAACGCGACGCGGCGCTCGAGCTGCTGCGCGATCGATTCGGCCACCAGCGTGGCGTCGAGTTCCGGCTTGCGGATTTCGACGATGTTGATGACGACGTCGGAGGCGGTGATGTCGGCAACCCGCTTGCGCAGCTTGTCGATGTCGGCGCCCTTCTTGCCGATCACGACGCCGGGACGCGCCGAGTGGATCGTCACGCGGCACTTCTTGTGCGGACGCTCGATCACGATCCTGGCGACCGCCGCCTGCTTGAGCTCCTTGTGCAGGATCTCGCGGATTTTGACATCCTCGTGCAGCAGCTTGCCGTATTCGTTCTTGCCAGCGAACCAACGGGAATCCCACGTCCGGTTGATGCCGAGACGAAGTCCGATTGGATTGATTTTTTGACCCATCGTTCTCTCCTGCGCTCTTTAAGCGCTAGCCTCGGCCTCGACCTGACGAACGACGATCGTCAGCTGCGAGAACGGTTTGAATATACGGCCCGAACGGCCACGGCCGCGCGGTGCGAAACGCTTCATCACGATGCCGTTGCCGACGTGCGCCTCGGCGACGATCAGATCGTCGACCTCGAGATCATGGTTGTTCTCGGCGTTGGCGATCGCCGATTCCAGGCACTTCTTGACGTCGACCGCGATCCGCTTGCGCGAGAACTGCAGGTCGGCGAGCGCAGCCGAAGCCTTCCGGCCGCGGATCAATTGCGCGACCAGGTTCAGCTTCTGCGGGCTCACCCGCAGCATTCGGGCGATTGCCTTGGCCTCGTTATCCGGGAGGCTCCGTTCGCGCTTAGGTTTGCTCATCGCTCAATCCTCAAGCCTTCTTGGCTTTCTTGTCGCCAGAATGGCCGTGGAAGGTCCGGGTCGGCGAGAACTCGCCGAACTTGTGGCCCACCATTTCCTCG
>JBAQER010000054.1:0-3194 GCA_049286845.1 Bradyrhizobium sp. | reverse complement strand
GGTTGCCAGTGGCGCCGGATCGCGGCCGGCCATGATCGCGGTCGGGTGAACCTGCACGAATTCGGGATCGGCGATCACGGCGCCGGCGCGCGCGGCGATGGCGAGGCCAAGCCCGCTGGCCTCCGCCGGGTTGGTGGTCACGGCATAGAGATGCCCGATGCCGCCGGTCGCCAGCACCACCACGCGCGATGCAATCGTCACGGGTCTTGCGAGGGCGTCGCCGATTGGACGCAGTTGCAGTCCGGTGACCGCGCCGTCTCCGGTCAGAAGCGCTTCGGCGATGGTGCCTTCGATCACCCGGATCGAGGGCGTGTTGCGCACCGCTTCGATCAGCACCGAGATGATGGCCTTGCCGGCCATGTCGCCGCGCACATGCACGATGCGCCGCGCGGAATGCGCAGCCTCGCGGCCGACCGCGAGCCGGCCTTCGAGATCGCGGTCGAAGGGAACCCCGTAATGCAGGAGGTCATGGATGCGCGCGCCGGCTTCGCGCGCCAGTCCCAGCGCTATTGCCTCATCGACCAGGCCGGCGCCGACGGCGACGGTGTCGGCAGCATGCGCTTCCGCGCTGTCGCCTTGCGCGACCGCGGCGGCGATGCCGCCTTGCGCCCACGCCGTCGAGGCGCCCTGGCCGAGCGGTGCCGCGGAAATCACGGTGACCGGACGCGGCGCAAGTTTCAGTGCGCAGAACAGTCCGGCGAGGCCGCCGCCAACGATGACGACATCGTCGGTGGTGCGGGTGAGGTCTTGAACTTGATCACTCATATCGGTTTCTCGCCAGTCGTCGTGCCCGCGGAAGCGGGGGACGGCGGCTCCCGTTGAACTCAATTCTTCAGATTGATCATCCGCTCGACCGAACGCCGCGCCTTTTCGGCGATCAGGGGATCGACCGTGACCTCTTCGCGCAGGTAGATCAGACTGTCCAGAATCCTGGGCAGTGTGATCCGCTTCATGTGCGGGCACAGATTGCATGGCCGCACCATTTCGACGTCGGGCAGCTCGGCCTGGACGTTGTCGGCCATCGAGCATTCGGTGATCATCACCACGCGCCTCGGATGCTTGCTGCGGACCCAGTTGATCATGTGCGCGGTCGAGCCGGTGAAATCGGCCTCGGCCAGCACGTCGGGCGGGCATTCCGGATGCGCGATGATCTGGACCGAGGGATCGGCCTCGCGATAGGCGCGCAGTTCGTCGCCCGTAAAGCGCTCGTGTACCTCACAGGCACCCTTCCAGGCGATGATCTTCACGCTGGTTTTCGACGCCACGTATTTCGCCAGATACTGGTCCGGCAGAAAGATCACGGTCGGCGCATTGAGGCTTTCCACCACCTCGACCGCGTTCGAAGAGGTGCAGCAGATATCGACCTCCGCCTTCACGTCGGCCGACGTGTTGACATAGGCGACCACAGGCACGCCGGGAAAGCGCTCGCGCAACAGCCGCACGTCGGCGCCGGTGATGCTGGAGGCCAGCGAGCAGCCGGCGCGCGAATCCGGGATCAGCACCGTCTTGCGCGGGTTCAGGATCTTCGAGGTCTCCGCCATGAAGTGCACGCCGCATTGCACGATGATGTCGGCCTTCACCTTGGTGGCTTCGATCGCAAGCTGCAGCGAATCGCCGCCGATATCGGCGACGCAATGGAAAATTTCCGGCGTCTGGTAATTGTGCGCCAGGATCACCGCGCCGCGCGTCTTCTTCAGCTCGTTGATCGCCTTGACGTAGGGGGCCATGAACGGCCACTCGACCGGCGGAATCACGTTCCTGACCCGGTCATAGAGGTGCGCGGTGGCGCGCTCGACCTCGGGCGTCCACTCCGGCGATGGCGTCGGCAGCGCACGCGCGCGCTCGGCGGGGCTGATGCTCCGCGCCGGAGCGGGGGGATGGCCGTGAACGGGGTTTCCGAAGTCGGCGGGACCGTAGATTCCAGCGATCGGCATGTGAGCCTTCCTTTAGAGGCTAAATATACTCATTATGAGTATATTTAGGTTTTGAGAAATCCGGCCTCGAAGGCCGGCGTTTCTGAAGAGCTGCGTGGCCTGTGATCCGGACCAACCCGCAGCAGAGCAGTGGGCCCGACCCGTGACCGAAGATCGACTTATCCTCCTTACGAGCAAATCGAATATAGCATCCCTTCAGGCGCTCCGCTAGGCGCCCGGACGCCAATTCGTCGCTTCCGTCCGCCATGATTTGCAACGCTGCAATGCAGAGCGTGATTTTTCCCGGTTGCCGATTGGGATTTCCATGCGAATGCATTAACTCCGTGCAACGTGCTCGCCGGCCCTTCCGGTTGCGGCGCCAACCATTGAGGGATTGCATGTCGATTGCTGCAAGCGAACTCCGCCCGGCCCCCGCCATCGGCAACTGGCGTACCCCCCTGGTAATCATCGTTTGCGGCTGCGCGATTGCGCTGCTGAGCTTCGGTCCCCGGTCGAGCCTCGGCTTCTTCGTCCAGCCGATGGGCCGGGAGTTTTCTTGGGGCCGTGACGTCTTCGGGCTCGCGCTTGCCGTGCAAAATCTGTTGTGGGGGCTGGGCCAGCCGATTGCCGGTGCGATCGCTGACCGGTTCGGCGTGCTGCGCGTGATGTGCGTCGGCGCGCTGCTTTACGCCGGCGGGCTGTTGATGATGCGCTATGCCGCGACGCCGCTCTCGCTCGATATCGGCGCCGGCGTGCTGATCGGTTTCGGGCTTTCGGGCTGTTCGTTCAACCTCGTGCTCTCGGCGTTCAGCAAGCTCTTGCCGCCCGAGAAGCGCGGAATAGCGTTGGGCGCCGGAACCGCTGCCGGATCGTTCGGGCAGTTTCTGTTCGCGCCGTTCGGCGTGGCGCTGATCGACAATTTCGGCTGGCAGGCGGCGCTGATCGTCTTTGCGGGACTGATGCTGCTGATCATCCCGCTTTCGCTCGCGTTGGCGACGCCGCCCGCGGCAGCGGCCGATGTGCCTGCGGCGGACCAGCAGTCGTTCAAGACGGCGCTGGCGGAAGCGTTCGGTCATCGCTCCTATGTGCTGCTGGTGCTGGGCTTCTTTACCTGCGGCTTTCAGCTCGCCTTCATCACGGTGCATCTGCCGGCCTACCTGTCCGATCGCGGCGTAACGGCGCAAACCGGCGGCTGGGTGATCGCCGCCATCGGCCTGTTCAACATCATCGGTTCGCTCAGTGTCGGCTGGCTGCAGAATGTCTTTCCGAAGCGCTATATCC
>JBAQER010000053.1:0-3343 GCA_049286845.1 Bradyrhizobium sp. | reverse complement strand
CCCGTCGGAGGTTCACGCAGGTTCGTGAGGCGGAATCGCGCTGTGCCGTGAACCCCTTCCACGGCGACGGGGCGCTCGAGGCTCGTGGTCGGGTCGAACCGGTCGGTGCAGAACGCAGGCCAGCTCGGGTCGGGCGCGCCCCGGAACGCGATGCCGCTGAGTCCCTCGGAAAGGGCGCGCAGCTCGGGCCGCGCATCCGGCGGCGCGCCGGGCTCGAAGCCGATGAGCTCGATGTAGCTGTCCTGCAGGACCACGAGGTGGTTCGCAGATCCGGTCGAATGCCGTCCCAGGGGTGTGACTGTGAAGCCCAGGGCGGAAAAGAATGCAGCCCATCGCGGCAATTCCATTGCAGTGTAAAAGATCACGTGATCGACTGGCGCTCGGGCGGCGATTTTGGGCTGCATGGCGAGTGGGCGTTGGCGAAGAATGGGCGACCTGCCCGTTCGACGAATCCCGTACGTTATATGCCATTCGTCGTGCGCGGATATCTGCTCGGGCATCCCCGCTAGCATGGCGGGGCGACTGTTGGTACCGTCGTGACCGCATGAGTCCTGCCGCGCGTCGGACTTCAGCGCACTGCAATCCCCTCATTTGATCAGAGAGAGAGATGCCGATGAAAACCCTCCCGCCGCATGACCAGCTGACGATTTGCTTTGCACACGCTGCTTACCGCATGCAAGAACGTTTTATCCTTCGCAATACAGGCCTGCGGTCACTCGAAGTGCGCACCCACGACGAGCTTAAGGCCCGCATCGGCGAGATCGACGTTCTGGTCGTGTCGGGCCTTTGGCGCAACGAGCTCATCGCGGCCGCCCCGAAACTCGCCTTCATTCAGTCGATCAGTGCCGGCGTCGATCAGTATTCGCAAGAGCAGCTTCGCGCCGCGGGCATCCGCATGGCCAGCGCGCAGGGGGCAAACCGCAATGCCGTCTCCGAGCACGCCATGGCGCTGATCCTGAGCTTGGCGCGCAAGCTCGCCGAGGCCCGGGACAACCAGCACAAGCACTTCTGGCGTGGAATGATCTCCGACATTCCCAACCGCGAGGACGAACTGGGCGGCAAGACGCTCGTCATTGTGGGCATGGGCCGGATCGGCTCACGCCTGGCGAAGCTGGCGCGCGCCTTCGACATGAAGGTGATCGGTATCAAGCGCGATGTCTCCAGCGGGTCTGGCGACGCCGAAAAGGTGGTGTCGACCGACGCATTGCTGCAGATACTGCCGACGGCCGACTATGTGGCGCTGACGTGCCCTCTGACCCCGCAGACGCAGAACATCATCGACGCCAAGTCGCTGTCGGCAATGAAACCTTCCGCCTTCCTGGTCAACGTCGCCCGCGGCAAGGTGGTCGACGAGCCTGCCCTGCTGGAGGCGCTGAAGACAAAGGCCATCGCCGGCGCGGCGATCGATTGCGCATGGGAAGAACCCCTGCCGGAATCATCGCCGTTGTGGACGTGTCCCAACCTCGTGATCACGCCGCACTCCGCGGGTGAAACACAGTGCTACGAGGACAACATCATCGACCTGTTGCTCGAGAACCTGAAGGTGCTGGCGAAAGGCGGCACCGAAGTGCGCAACGGCGTCGTCTGACGCGCTCTGCCCCCGGCGTCCGATCCGCCAGTCGGGTTTAAACGGAGAGATGCCGACGGGAAGCGATGTTAGTGTTGCCATACCATCATCAGCGAGGATGCCGCTATGAGCCTTCGTCTTTTTTCCGCCGCCGCAGTGCTGGGGCTGGCCGGCTTGGCCAGTGTTCCGGCCGGAGCGCAGGATGCCATCCAGATGATCCACGGGCAGGCCCCTGGAGGCACCACCGACGCTATGGCCCGGCTGCTCGCAAACGAATGGAGTACACGGCTCAAACGCGACGTAGTGGTGCATAGCCGGCCGGGCGGCGGCACGACCATTGCAGCCGCCGCCGTGGCGCGCGCGCCAGCAGACGGCAAGACGGTGCTGTTCACAGGCAGCGGCCATTCCGCGAACGCATTCCTGATTCCGAACCTTTCGTTCGACACGGCCAAGGATTTCAAGGCCGTCGGTCTGGTGGGTGCGACGCCGTACCTGTTGGTGACAACGCCGTCCCTTCCCGTCTCCAACGTAGCCGAACTGGTCGCCTACCTGAAAAAGAACCCGGACAAGGCGTCGATGGCAGTCACCAGCATCGGATCCAGCCCGCACATCGCCGGAGCACTGTTCCGCAAGATGGCCGGTGTGCAAATAGAGCTGGTGCCTTACAAAGGGAGTTCAGCCCAGGTGACCGACGTGGTTTCCGGCCGCGTCCCGGTGGCCTTCGACAACATCGCATTGATGGGGCCGCACCTGAAAGCCAATACGCTCAAGCCGCTGGCGGTGACGTCCAAGGAGCGATCGCCGCTCTACCCGGACATTCCCACGCTGGCGGAAAGCGGCTTTCCCGACTTCGACATCGTGGGCTGGTTCGGCGCCCTGGTTCCGGCGGGCACCCCGGACTCCGTGATCGCCACGTACAACGCTCCCATCCTGGCCATGAAGCAGGACAAGGCATTCCTCGACAAGATCTCGACGATGGGGGCTTCGGTCATTCCCGGCGGCAGCGCGGAAGCCGAGAAATTCATCCAGGACGACATCAAGAAAATGGGCGTCCTGATCAAGGACCTGGGAATCAAGCTGCAATAGGCATCGCGCCTGCGGAACGCAACCCCGGGTCAGGACGAGATGGCGAAAGATCCCTACCGAGACAACCTGGGCCCCAAGCCCGTGTTGGCCAGGAAGATACCTGTGCGTGCGCGAATCGTCGCGGTGATGGATGGTCACCTTCCGGATCGGGGTCTGGAGCTGATCGTCCAGCGGACACGCGGAGTCTCCGCCGGCAATGTGCATGAGCTCATCGGATCGGACGAGCCCGGGATCGCCGCCGGAAGCGTGGTGAACAGGGTCTCTTACCTTGGCTTTGTAGAGATACTGAATGGAGGTGTGCTGTCGATGGGGGATGAGTTGCGCGTCGGTGATGTGCTGCTGGGCCATCTTGCCGGTTTCGACTACACGCACATGCCCAATCACATGAACATCGTGGTCAGTGTCCCTCGTGCGTTGTCGGGGACGGACTGGCGGTTTGAACTCGGCCAGCCGGTGACCTTCGTTGCCGCCGACTCCTCCGCCGCGCCCAAACCGCCCGCACTGACCGGCTGAGGGGGCGGCCCCGACAGCCGTCACCGCGGGGACATTGCTGCCACGCCAGTGCACGGACCAAAATGAAATACGGTGACCTCCTAGGGGAATCGAATGGCCTGCCCGGAGGGAATCGAACCCCCGACAACCGGCTTAGAAGGCCGGTGCTCTATCCAACTGAGCTACGGGCAGTCAAAG
>JBAQER010000052.1:0-2258 GCA_049286845.1 Bradyrhizobium sp. | reverse complement strand
CCCCCACCCCCGACCCCTCCCCGCCACGCGCAAGGGCGCGTGGAGGGAGGGGAGTGATGACGGGGGCTTCGCACCGCTCACCACTTCTCGCCGAAGGGGCGTATTTCCAGCTCGAATGTCCAGGCGCTGCGCGGCTGTTGATAAAGCAGCCAATAGGATTCCGCTACCGACGACGGCGGCATCAGTAGATCGGGGTTATCGAGCGCACCCGGCCCCAGCGCCTCGAGCCGCCGCTGGCGCACCCATTCGGTATCGACGCCGGAATCGATGATGAGGTGGGCGACATGGATATTCTTTGGTCCGAGTTCGCGTGCCATCGACTGAGCGACGGCGCGCAGGCCGAACTTGGCGCTGGCGAAGGCGGCATAGCCCGATCCGCCGCGCAGGCTCGCGGTCGCGCCGGTGAAGAAGATATTGCCCTTGCCCCGGGGCAGCATCAGGCGCGCTGCCTCGCGGCCCGCGAGAAAGCCGGAATAGCAGGCCATCTCCCAGACCTTGCGGAACACGCGTTCGGTCGTATCGAGAATCGGGAAATTGACATTGGCGCCGACGTTGAAGATGCAGACCTCAAGCGGCGCATGCCTGTCCGCATCCCCGAGGAAGGAGACGATTTCCTCTTCGTTGCGCGCATCGAGCGAGCGGGCGTGGATCTCGCCGCCGGCCGCCTCGATCTCCTTCACCAGCGGTTCGAGCTTGGCGCCGTTGCGGCGTCCGGCGAATACCGTGAAGCCCTCAGAGGCAAACTTCCTGGCGATTTCGCTGCCGATGAAATCACCGGCGCCGATCACGGCCACGGTCGCGTTTCTCTTCTGCAAGGATCTTCTCCCGGTCAGGCTAATTCTGTCACTTTCAAATCTGCGCCGACGGTGTCGGGCCGTCGTCGCGGCTGGTCTGCTCGACAATCGATTCCTCGACATCGCGAAGCTGGTCCTTGCCGAAGAACATTTCGTTTCCGACGAAGAAGGTCGGCGAACCGAAGGCGCCGCGGGCAACGGCGTCGTTCGTCGCTTCGATCAGCCTCTTCTTGACCTCTTCCTGCTGCGCGCGGGCAATCAGCCTGTCGATATCGATGCCGGACGAAATGAACGCGTTCCGGAAAACCTCGAGATCGTCCATTTTTTTGGGCTCCTCCCACATGTGGGAGTAGGCGGCACGGAAATAGGGTTCGAACATGCCCTCGAACTGGGCGGCGACGGCGCCCCGCATCAGCATCAGCGTGTTGACCGGGAAAAAGGGGTTCGGCCTGAATGTCGTGATGTCATGGCGCCGGATGAAGCGCTGGGTTTCCAGCGCATTGTACTCGGGCTTGTTCTTGATGCCGCGGAGCGACTCGAACGGCGACATGTTGTTAGTGGCCTTGAAGATGCCGCCGAGCAGCACCGGCACATATTCGAACTTCACCCCGGTGCGCCGCTCGATGCCGGGCAACGCCTTCTCCGCCAGATAGGCATTCGGGCTACCGAAGTCGAACTGAAATTCAACCTTCAGGGGACCTGCCAACGAACTCTCCTCCTGGAGTCATTCACTCTGACCCGCGGCGCCGATCCGGCCGCCGGCGAGGATTAAGTACTAAAGTTCTATAATTGAACTGTCAAGCCGGATGCAGTTTTCCAGCTATTCTCTATTTTAGGTGCGATAACTTGATGGTTGTTCCCAACTTAGTTCCTAATTAGAATGACTTAAAATAGAACCGATTTGGACGGGGCCGACCGGAGAATGCGATGAAGTGGGATGAACTCGAAGAGGAGCCATGTTCATTGGCCCGCACGGTCGGGGTGATCGGCGATCGCTGGACCCTGCTGATCCTGCGCGAATGCTTTCTGCGGACCCGGCGGTTCGAGGGCTTTCAGTCGGCATTGGGCATTACCCGGCACCTGCTCGCGGAGCGCCTGAAGAAACTCGTTCGCCTCGGCGTCCTGCGCCGGATTCCGTACCAGGAATCGCCGAAACGGCATGAATACATCCTGACCCAGAAGGGCCTCGACCTGTACCCGATCATCATGGCGATCGTGCATTGGGGCGACACCCACATGGTCGACGAGCGCGGCAGGCCCCTGCTCCATGAGCACAAGAGCTGCGGCAAGATGTTCGACCCGGTGCTGGTCTGTTCGGAATGCGGCGAGCCCGTCACGGCCAAGGGCGTCCATGTCCATCCCGGACCAGGCAAACGGCAGCCGGTTGCTGCGGCCACGGAGCTGCCGAAGACAGCAAGGAACAAGGCCCGCAGCCGCGCTGTCTGAAGTGGGGGGCCTCTCCCC